>JAGLRO010000250.1 GCA_023136245.1 Candidatus Heimdallarchaeota archaeon | reverse complement strand
TTTTAGTCTATTTTCTATTTCTTTTCTTTCTAGAATATCTTTCTTTGCCATCATGTATAATTTTGGTTCAATTTCCTCTCGAATTCTTGCAAAAAACAACTCTGGGGGGATGTAATTTGGATTTTTGTGTATTTGATGATTTAGAATTATTTTAGGATGAGTAGCTAGAACATCAAGTAAAATGTCAGGAGTAAATTCGTTTTCAGAATATTGACAGATTGTTAAAATCTTACTTTGTGGAAGAAAATTATTTAATTTCGCTTCATAGTTAATAAGATTTTCAACTTCAAACGAATTTGAGAAAATCCAAGTCATCTCTCCTGTTAATCTTAATCCATTGTAGCCATCTTCAATCGTTTTTTGCTCAAATTTTTTTATAAGATTGATCATCTTATCAGGATCAAAAACACCATTATTGAGATAAGTTTGTTCCTTAGATAGGAATTCGATTTGATTAGATTTTGTATACTTTTGAATATCCTCAAATTTGTTGAAAGCAATTATTAATTCTTTTTCAGTATTTTCATCAAAAATATAGATACATTTCTCGTTTCTTTCTAAACCCATCAACATAAGAGGGATTATAACGTTAAGCTGATCTTCTTTGTTTTCATAGATGAGACTCAGATGTTCCCCTAATTTGAGCTCTCGAAGTTCTTCTCTAATCTCTAATCCATCAGACAAATCCATCATTACCCCACAACCATATCAATGAAGATAATATTGCAAGTTAATCTATCTATATTCTTTTAATAAAAACTTGGAAAAAGAAATGAAAAGAAGTGGAAAATTTACAGAGCTAGTCTTCCTTTCTGAGTCACTTCAAGTACTTTCATTCTACCAGAAGTTGTTTCCTTAATAAAACCAGACTCAATAAGTTTTTGCAATCTCTGTCTTGTTGTTGGTCTACTAATGCTCAATTCCTTCCCAACATCTGTGTATGAAGGTTTATTGCCAAGAATATTTTCGTTGTTGATATACTTCAAGACTTCTAAAAGGTCTTCAGAGATACGTGAATGAATTCTTCTTTCAATTTGATTCGTTTCTTTCTCCAATAGAGTTCTCTCTCTAGAATCCATGGTTCCAGGATCAAGTGAAATGATTATTGTTAGGTCTAACATATTAGCGAGTTCTTTTAAGCGATAAACAAAGCGTAAAGTTGAATTGAAATCATTCGATTCTATCAGATATTCTAATCGGTCTAAAAGTAGAACTTTTCTTCTAGGAAGTTTAATTATGAACTTTTCTAATTCACTAAAGTCAGGCATAATTGATTGTTGATCCATTTTTTCCGATAACCAGTAAGCTTCGACATATTCATCAAAAACATCTCCCCATTCTTTAAGAGGTGTTCTGGATATTATTGTACCTTCATAACCCACTTTTTGAAGATCTTTAAATGCTTCAATAGCTGTCCCAGGATACTCCTCTAATGTAAGATAAAGATCACCTTCTTTTAGGTCAAATCTCATGATTTGCCTAATCAATCTTATTTCTTCTTCTTTTCTTTCTGTAATATCTTGAAGAATATGAATATAGTGAATATCTCCAGTAGGAAGTGTTTGCTTAACTGTTGAGAAAGATCCCCAGATCTGAGAGCCATCCTTTTTAGTTAACTTGGTCTCGAAGCTTCTTATACTGCCCTCTAGTTCAATTAGTTTGAACATTTTATCTCTTTCACTCTCTCCCAATTTTGTGTTCATAACATCTGCTTTCTCAAAATCTTCATCAGAGATAAATCCAAGTATATTTCTAAATGCAGGATTATACTCTATTAGCTTAGCTTCTTCGTCTGTTATAGCTATGCCTGCAGGAACATTTTCCATCAGATTTCTTAGTTGTTCTTCTGATTTTGTGATCTCAGTCTCTGCAATCTTCCTTTCAGTAATATCTTCTCCTGATGACAATACTCCAACAACTTCCCCTTTCTCATTTCTCAGTGATGTATTTCTCCAGATGATGTGACGTTCTTTGTTCTTGCTAGTAAGTACTGGATTTTCATAATA
>JAGLRO010000025.1 GCA_023136245.1 Candidatus Heimdallarchaeota archaeon | reverse complement strand
AATGACTTTGGAATCTATGCAAACGTGTCTCAATTCTCATTCCCTGATGATTTTGTTCGAGGTGACTATGCTTCCTACCATGATGGTTGGCCATACAGTGACTTTGTTGTATTAGATGATCCTTCAAGCATCTTCTGGAACAATTTCAACTTTTCTTTTGAATCAGAATTTGAAAGAGGATTTCAAGACGCCAACGATACCTATTGGTCCGGTTTTGACTATTACAATCCCAATCAATGGAATATGCCTGAACCAAACTGGTATGATGATTATGAAATCGACAGGTTCGGTTCAGATACAGGAAAATACTTTGGATATGAAGTCGGGTGGAATGCAGTTTGGGAAAGCGATGCAGACAACTTATGGAATGATATGACTGCAGCTTTGAACGGCTTTTATGAAGGTTTCTTCCTTGCCAGAGAAGATGGTTTCACTGCAGGTGAAGCAGACTTCCTAGCAAACATGATACCTGATAAAAGACCTGATAAACCTCCAGTAGCTGTCGACGTTGAAGAATTTGGAAAGTGGTTCAGTTATCCACGTTTCTACGAAGATTACTATTCTAATGGTTTCCTTTACCAAGGTTCTCTAGTCTTCTTCAATGATCGTTTGTATAAGGACTTTTACGACAGTATATGGAATACATACTGGAATGGTTACAGAGACGGATATGGTGACGAATACTGGCAAGGTCAAAACCATGGTTATTGGGATGACTTCAATAGTGCTGGTTACAAAGCTAACTATTGGCCTCCTGATATATATTGGGATCCATATGATGCATATGATGAAGGTCGTCAAGACGGAGCTTATGCAGGATATGACAGGGGTTACGATGATGGATATTTCGGACAAAACATTGGAGAACAAAGAAATAATGCTTACCATGATTGGATATGGCCCGCTTACTACGACGGATTTGCTAATGCTACAGCTGATGCTTTAGCATTGATAGTTGCAAATAATGTCCCAGATAGTCTACCTTTCGCTGCTCCAAGCAATGAATACGAATCTGCTTCAAACTGGATGTATAGTAACCAATATGCAGAAGGATATGATAGAGGTTACACATATGCATTGTTAGTTAGTAGTCCTGAAACCATTAATTGGTTATGGAGTAATGGACCATTCTATAACATGACACTCCCAGATGCTGAATTTGCTTTATCAACCGGATCGATTATACCATTTCCAATACTGCCAACTATGCTTACAGAAATAGACCTTGATTTGATGGATTATGAGTTCAATTGGGGAGCACATGATTACTGGCCATTCAGTTCTCAAATGGTGTCATTTATGACATTTGATTCCTCAGATACTGACTTCACAGACTTGAACACTTTTGATCATCCTAGAAATGATACATCTGGTGAACCAGGTTTTAGTACAACTTGGGACATAGCTAATAATTACTTCGAATTCACAATGGATCAAAATGCTAGCGAACCTGGTGTACTCATTGATATTACTTGGGGATACAATACTTCAACAAATATGCTTCTTAACATGTCAGCTTACGTTAACTTTTACTCACAGACAGATATGTGGCTAGATGTTGTATTAGAGCTGAATGAAGGAAAAACTGAAGTTATATCAGTTGCTTTACCAAGTCCTACATCATGGTCATACTACGTTGGTGATTTTGTTTTCTACTATGATTTACCACCAGCAACTCCATCAGATTTTGCTAATGGTGTAGACGAATTCAAACAAAACGCTAGATCTTCTATTGGAAACACTTTCCTCACAGTAGGTATGAACAGCATCACTGGATTATGGGCTAATGCTACGATGACTTTACAGAACCCAGGCAACTTAACAGAACCGCCAAGTGTTGGAACTCATGTATGGCCGTTGTTCTCAGGTGGAGGACCACTTTTGATTGAAGATTGGAATTACTGGGATGGTGTTTTCATAACAGGAACATCAATCTTTGGAAATGTAAACTACTTTACATCTGCTTTGAACGCTTTAGCTGGACAAAATTACAATGTTGATCTTACAGAATTCACTTTTATACCTGAATTTGGTGAATACTACTATCCAACAACAGGTATTCAATACTACTATGTAACATTAGAAGCTGATGTAGATTTTGGTTGGTCAATGTTAAATGGAGATTTTGAATGGGAAACAATAACAGAAACTGGTTGGGTTAACGCTACATTTTATGTAGGAGTAGATTACGCAACTGGTGTTGTTCTAGGAGCTGGAGCTAGAGCTAGTTTCGACTTCATTATGACACAAGATCCAGATTATGGAATGAATGGTGGCGGTATGTCAGCTTATTTGGAAATGCAGATAGGTTCAACATTCAAAGCTATGCCAAATCTCTTTGATCTGATTGGTGATCAGTTCCCAGAAGTACCAGAATACGGTCTTATATCCATACTCAGCATAATTGGTCTAGCTGCAATGGCTAGCGCAGTAATATTCTTCAAAAGAAAATACTAATTTTTCTTTCTTTTTTATTTTTTTAAATTTGCAAAGAGTAAGTAGTAATTTTTGTAAAAAATTAAATAAAGGGATTTTTAGCAATTCCCAATTTAATCATTGTTTTCAGTACTCTCATACCTAAACGGATTTTGAAATCAAGTTTCTTTGCAGTTATTTCCAATTTACTTATCCTAAGATATGGAACTTCACTGTTTAATCCTTTAGTTCTTTCTTTGGAGATCATATCAATATTTTGCAGCACATCTGGTATTGTTCCTGAAACAGAGATGTCTTGAACTGATTGTTTTAACTCTCCATTCTTGATATACCATCCTGAACCAGTAACAGAGAATCTTCCACTACTAAAGTCAGACATGTGAATCCCCATAAAATTCTTTAGCATAAATCCTTCCTTGGTTTCAGCTATCATTTCTTCAACAGTGGAATCACCTGGATTTATCACAGTTGCAAATGATCCTACACCAGGAGGAGATTTGATGGGATTTCCTCCAAATATACCTGCACCTCGAGTTGCCTTTCCATTGCTTTCCATATTCAGTTTTCCAGCATAGTATGAATCTAAATAGTATGTTTGTAAAATACCTTTATCTATCAATGTTGTTTTTTCTGTTGGAACTCCTTCTGCATCATATAGAGTTGAAGTCATTAGATCGTTTCTAAGTGGATCATCAATCATAGAGAAGTTATCAAATGCAATCTGATCACCAATTCGATCAGCAAATACAGTTTCTCCTCTTGAAGCTTTATCTCCTCTTAACAGCTGACCAAGCACTGAAAATAATCCTCCAAAAATTCCATAAGATCCTTCTGGAGTGATAATGATAGGATATTCTCCTGCTAAAGACATAGTTTGAGGTTTTGAAGATTTGAGTGTTTTTTCAATAGCTGTTTTCGATACTTCAAGGGGATTAACTTCACCAAATTTTTGCGAACCTTCAACATGAAATTCATAAGATGGAAAACCATGAGTTGATAAATATCCTATCCCAAAACCATAACCTGCTCCCTTTTCATGAACATTTATTCCTAAAGAAGTTTTAATGAATTCATCACCTGACCCTACTAATCCAATAGCTTGAAGGAAAAAGAGATTCTTAGGTAAATCAAGATCTAGCATTTTCTCAAATTCATTAGCTGCTAAATCTGCATCTATTTCATACAGTTTTTTATCTAGAGGTAATGAAGCAGTAGATTTCTTTGGTAAGGGAAAGGGTTTCAAATCAGGATCTTTCTTTTTTGTTTTTGCATTTTGGATAGCTAATTTAACTGTATGTTTAATGTCCTCCTCGTTAAATGAAGATGTGTAAGCAAAACCTAACGCACTATTAGCAATAACTCTAAAGGAAAGACCATGCATTATTCCAAGATTATGTTTTGGTTTTTTCTTCTCTAATTCAAGATTAAAGGATCGTTGGTTTAAACCATAAGCTTCACAGTGTTCTGCACCATTTTCCTTTGCATACTTTAGACCAATTTCAAGTCCTTTTTGGATTTTAGTATTCAATTTACTTTCTGACATTTTTTTCACCTTAACCTACTACAATGTTCTTTACAGCAAGCCATCCTGCTGTAACTCCTACTGGGGCAGATTGTCCATCTTTTCCGCAGAATCCAATACTGTCTAGAGGATTACCCATCTCCGATGATATTCCAGTAATTTTATTCAGTGTCTCTAGAGTATTTCCAGCTATTGTTGTTGGTCTAAATCTTTGTCCTATTTCACCATTCTTAATTTCGTATAATTCCGCAACACCAAAATTGAAAGTTCCTTTGATAGGATCAACTTGCCCTCCACCTCCTTGCATTAACAAGAATCCGTTCTTTACTTGTTCTAATAATTCATCTGAATTCATTGCATCTTTTGCTGGAGCTATGTAAGTATTTGTCATTCTAACAATTTGGGGAAAATTATAAGCTTCTGCCCTAGAGTTACCTGTGGGTTTCAAATCAAAATAATCAGCAGATTGCCTATCTGTAATATAAGTTTCTAAAATTCCATCTTTAATAATGAAATTCTTCTGTCCAGGAACACCTTCATCATCATATTTAATGTATCCAAAGGATCGAACTCCCTTTGTTTCAATTAGAGAGCCATCATCTATCAAATTAACAAGAGATGAAGCAACTTTCTTATTTAGCTTTCCTCTAAGAACTCCTGCTGTCTGAACAAAGTCTCCTTCAGCTGAGTGTCCTGCAGCTTCGTGCGAAAATAAATGATTAATGGTTCCATCCAAAACAACTGGATATTTTCCTCCTTTAACCTTGGGAGCCTTTAATCCTTCCAATGCTCTTTCCTTTGCTGTTTCTCCCATTTCTTGTGGTGATCGAATATCAACAACTTCCAGTCCTCCAAGATGACCAAACCGACTTCTGCCTTCTATAGTTTGATCACTCTCTCTTGCTACAGACTGAGCAAACATCATGACATAAGGGACTTGAAATTCTATGTTTGTTCCCTCCGTTGTTACAAGATGCACTCTTCTTAAAACTTCTCGAAAAGCAGATGTTCTAGATTTTATCCTCTCATCTTCTTGGGCTTTGTCAGCTTCAAGCGTCATGTTGATTTTTTCATCAAAGCCTACATCTTCTAGTTTCTTCTTTTGCTCTCCCTCGAACTTATCTTCAACAACCTTAATTTTAACTAATTTAATTTCTTCCTTCTTATGTTTAAGATTAAGTTTATTTGCTTGTATTGCCATTTTTACAACTTCAATATACTCTTCTATCGGTCCATAAGAAAATCCCCATGCACCATCTTTTAGAATTCTTAATCCCAAACCTGATTCTACACCTGTAGTACTTTGTTCAACTTTGCCATTGACTGTTCTTATTTGTGTCATAAGTGAGTTTTCTAATCGTAAATCAGCGTAATCTACTGATTCTTTTTCAATTACTTTTAGCACTTTATTAATAACATCTTCTGACATGTATATCATTTCGGAAACTGAATAAAATCTTAATAAACCTATTCAAATGAAATAGTTACTGATGGAAACGATATAATAGCGTAGATTTAAAATCTTTTTAGCTTATTTATACACATGGAACTTGGATTCACAGACAAACATGTGTTAGTAACTGGGGGAGCTGGTGGATTGGGAGAAGAAATTATTCAACTGCTATATCAAGCTGGAGCTAAGGTAAGTCTTCATTTCAATACAAACAGGGAGAACGCAGTAGTCATTCAGGAAAGATGTAACAAGGAAAGAGTTAAGCTTATACAAGGTGATTTAAGAGATGAACAACAAGTTCAAGCCTTATTTTCTTCCGCTATAACAAATTTCGGAAGAATAGATCATCTTGTAGCAAATGCAGCAATAGGATCTAATAAAGTTCTTACTTCTGAGCTTAGTCTACAACAATGGAATAATACAATTAACACAAATTTAACAAGTGTATTTTTATGTGTAAGAGAATTTTTCAAAAATCTAGAAGAGTATCCTGGAAGGAATGGATCAATTGTTCTAATAGGTTCAACTGCAGGAGAAGTAGGAGAAGCTGGTCATGCTGATTATTCTGCTTCAAAAGCAGCATTAATGTACGGGTTAACGAAGACTTGGAAAAATGAGATAATACATTATGCTTCCCAAGGACGAGTAAACACAGTTGCTCCTGGATGGTTTTTAACTAAAATGTCAGAAGAGTCCCTTAAGGATGAGAATACTCTCAAGACTATTATTCAAACAATCCCATTAGCTAAAATTGCTGCTCCTAACGAAGTAGCTTCAACTGCTGTTTTTCTATTATCTGATAGAGTTTCAAGTCATATTAGTGGAGAGACACTGATGATACATGGAGGAATGGAAGGAAGAGTTCTTCATAAAAAAGAAGATCTCGATTTATCATTTATTAATTCTCTGAAGAAAAAATAATGAGCTATTCATTTTGCTTGTATATAGCAATATCTTTATTTTTTTGCAATAAGATGTTTAAATGATGTCTGAAGAATCTTCTCAAATTAATGTTGCTTCGAACTATCAGAATGTGATGCAAAAAATAGATGAAGCTGCACGTAAATCAGATTATTCTTCTTCAGATATAACAGTAGTTGGTGTTTCCAAAAGAATCGAGTTTTCTCGCATAAAACAAGCAATTGATGCAGGTTTGGGAATAATTGGAGAAATTGTAAGTACAGAACTAAAGAAGAAACTACCTCAAATTAGAGAATATTCTACTTCAACTGATATTCAAATTGTTGGACTTATGCAATCAAACAAAGTTAAATTCGCAGTTGAAAATTGCAAGTTAATTCAAAGTCTTCAAACAGAAAAAATCCTAACACTCATAAGTAAATTTGCTCAACGAAATGATGTAATTTACCCCGTCTTTCTTCAAGTCGATTTTAGTCAAACCTCTAAACCTAAAGGACTTAATCAAAAAGATGTTCTACGTTTTATATCTGTTGTTGATACTCATCCATATGTTGAAGTTCAGGGTATAATGGCAATCGCTCCTCTTGAATTTGAAAACAATCCTTTACTCTTAAGAAAGCTATTTACTAGAACAAGGAATCTCTTCTATAAAGAAATCGTTCCAAAACTTAAATTCGAAAATCCCCAATTGTCAATAGGAATGACTAGTGACTATGAAATAGCTATCGAAGAAGGATCTACAATGGTCAGATTGGGTACTGCAATATTTGGTCCAAGACTGAAAAAATGAGATACTTGTTTGTGCTATTTAGCATATTTTTATTGGAAATATGACAAATATTTTGTGATTGATCCAATCTTTTGTGAGTATAGAAATACAAGCACTATCAAGAAGTTTTCTCACTTTTTCTGTTTTTGTTCAACTATTTTAGTTGGATACTCTGATATTCTAAAAAGTGCTTCTTTTATCGTTTCTGATAGATCGATAATATATGTATCCCCATGTTCCATCAAATAAGGTATGACCGATTTGATTCCTTCAAGAACAGGTCCTGTATTTTCATCGAATTTTTGTCTAGCTACAAACCCTACAATATCAGAGAATACAAGCAATCTGTCTCTAAATTCGTTCATTTGGTTCTTATATTTTGGTTCCAGATAAAGCCTAATTTCCCATTCTTCTCCGTCACTTACAACTTGAACATTATCAAATTGTAAAATGGAGAAAACATCAGTTTTTGTTGAATAAATTGCTTTTGGAACAGAACCAAGAACCAAATAAATTCCTTTTATATCACTTGATAAAGCGATATCATTCTGGACAAATAACGTACTGATAAGTCTTCCATAAGTATTGATCATTTTTGTGAAAGTGTTACCTAGTACTCTCATGTTCAAATAGAGGTTTGTTTCAAACTCATTTCTGGAGCGACTCTTACTCCACGCTTTCATAACTGAATCAGCGATTTTCTTGTCACCTAGCATTTGATTATATGCCTCATCTATAACATAATCTGGGATTCTTCGATAAAGCAAAATTGATGTTGCTATTTCAATGAAATTCTTTGGAAGTTCATCTAATTCCTTAGGGTTTGTTCTGTTTTGAATCTCTCTGATTTGTCTTTGACATCTTTCATGGGAAATAGTAAACCTTCCGTATTCAAGTTTTTGAATCTTAAATCCATCTCCAACCCATTTGTTTATGTTCTTGTTAACTTCATCAAGATGTCCTGATAGATCGATACTTACATCTTTTGACCATCTCTCGACCATTTTAGTCATTTGATCATTTAGAGGATTCCAATTTTTAATAAGATTCTTTCGAATATCTTTGAGTTCTTTAATTGCTTTACTATATAATTTCATAGCTTTTCTCTTATAGTTCAGATCATTAGTTCTGAGAGCTGAAAAGCCATTCAAGATGTCTTGAATTGTTCTATGTATTTTCGGGGCATACTCATTCCAGCTCTCTTGACACCTGTCATGAAAATGTTTTCCAGAAAACCTTTGTGGGACTTTTTGAATCAAAGGGAAGGAGGGAAAACTATTGTTAATATCAGGTAATCTATGAGCTGGTCTAAGTTTGGAAATCATTTCTTTGTTGAAAACTGTGATTAATGTATCTATTTTATTAATCACGTCTCCTTCAAAGTGAAACATCAGTTGGAGATAGGATGTTATCATTCCTCTAAGTATTGCCATAGCATAAGCTCGTTTTAGAATCCTCTGGTTGTTGAAACAAACTGTTAACAGTTCTGCATCTTTCTCAATATCCCTTAAAGGAAGAATTTTGTTATTTACACTAAGTGATATGCCTTGTTTCTGCAAAAGTTCAGTTGATGAAATGGATCTCCCATCAAATCTAAGATTTGTTCCCTTGAAAAATGAACGTTTTAACTGAACAGGAACAGAGTTTACAAAACTCTTTATCTCACCTTCCTCAATAGCAGCCCCAATAAGATCTTTTGCACTTAAGCTCATTTGTTGAGCTGTTTCATAATCTCTCATCTTTACATCGTTAGTTATTTTTGAGAGAATATTAACTAGTACAGTTTTAGGTGCTATCTCTTTGAATTTATCAATCATATAATTAAAAATATCTCCAAAATTTGAATTGAATAGTTGATCTATTATGATTTTCTCTATAGTAGTCACAATAGCTCTTTCAAGTGCATTAGCAAATAGTACTGATTCTTCTACATTAGATATTTGTAGTTGCTTACCAATACCTAATTCTGTAAATTTCTTTATAAGTTGCTTCGACCATTTGGATTGCACTACTGACAATCCTGATAACCTTTCTTTAAGCAATTCTCGTTTAACTTCTATTGAGGATTTGGATTTCATATCTCCTTTCTTTTGGGTTTTGTTTATTTTCTTTTCATCAATAATTGAAAATGTAAAATCTACTATTACATTCCAGATACTTGGAGGAAGTATTTTGCCGATGAATGGGCTAATAATTTGATTGAAGAACAATCGCGCTCCTTGAAGCACTTGTGGAGCTACATCTTCAATCAACGCATCGCATATCATTGTTCCTGGATTAGGAACATCTACAATAGTACTGATTTGTTTTTGTATAGTGCTATAAAGAGGAATTTCTCTAAAATCAAACAATGCAAGTAATGGACTTTCTTTAGCAATTTTATAAATTACATCCTTAGCTAAATTGTTAGAAATGAACGTATCAGATGAGTGAATTTCATTAATTGACAGTTTTTTTATTTGTGAAGTTAGTTTCTTTGATATATCTTGTGTGATATACTGATCTATTAATTCCTGAGAATTGATTTCTTTCCTTCTTAGATAATCCTCAATAATGTTTCTAATTTCTTCTATAACGTATCTGGGTGTTTCATATTCTAATAGAACAAAAGGATCTTCAATTATTATTAGATTGAGTATGTCTTGAGCTACCATTTGAACTAGAAGTTGTCTTTTGAATGGAAGTATTGATCCCTTATCCCATGTTGATTCATCTTCACCCAACCAATCTTTAATATTCTTTAGTTGAATGAGAGTCTGGAATTGATCAGGATTCTTCTCCAGTATTCCGAGATTTTTGTTTATTACTGTTATTAATCCTTTATTTTCCACAGTTATTGATATCTTCTGCTTAGCAATAGTACATGCTTTCAAAAAAGCCTTTGAAACATAATCAGGAGAAATCATCTTTCCTAATGAGAGATTTTTGTGAAAATTCGGTGTAAGAATAATAAATCTGCAGAAGGCTAGAGCAAGTTCTTGTACTATTTGTACATCTTCTTTTGATAATTTGTTTGCTTGTTTAGATTTCACAACATATTGAACTATTACATTATCTGATTCATCAGTCATTGTAAAAGTACCAAACTTAACAAACTCATTTTCTCCTGTCATGAATTGTGAATCTTTCACATCTACTTCTGTTGTCATTAGAGACTGTAGAGATAATAAAATTCCTTGCATCATGCTGGAATCTCTAGCTAGACGTCCTATTGTTGCAAAGCTAATTCCAGCATCACTACCCGCTGAAATCCATAAGTCGTACGGAAATTGCTTAGTCATAAACCTCACATGTCTGTATAACCCAACCTTGGGTTCCCATATTTATATTGGTAATCTTTATTATTACTTTTTTTATTGTTAACGCTATATGCAATCTCATGAGAGTTATGAGATATAATAGGTTATCGAGATTCATAAACATAAAGTTTAATAAGATTGCTTACAAAAGTGAAACCAACTCAACTATTTATTTAATGGGATTAAAAGATGGCTAAGTCCTCAAAACAAGTAAATGTTCGACGATTAGTATTAGATGTTTTAAAACCTCATCAACCGAGGATTGATGTTTTAGCTATAGCTATTGGAGAGCTAGATGGAGTAGAATCCGTGAATATAATCAGAGCTGAAACAGATTCAAGCACAGAAGGTATTATCGTAACTATTGTTGGTGGTAAACTCATATTCTCTGAAATTGAAAAAACATTAAGAGATTATGGATCATCAATTCACTCAGTTGACGAAGTAGTTGCTGGGGAAAGAATCATAGATACTGTCGTCATACCAGATGAAGAAGATAGGGTCAATCAATTGTAAGAGATTAATTTTTTACAATCCCAAAAACCCAAATCATTGGATGAGAGAATCAAATAATACTAGGCAGAAGTATTCATAGCTTCTATACCTTTATCAAAAGCATTTAGATTTGATTCGATATATTTTGTTGGTACTCTATTTTGCAGTGCATCTCTTAATTCATCTACTGTTAGTGGAAAACCTTCTATTTGAGATAAAGCTCCTAGCAGAACTATATTTTGTGCTATAGCTAAACCAGCATCTATTGCTAATTTCTCTGCATCAATCATTAAAACATCAACATCAAATTTTCTAAGATTTTCTTCAATTTTTTCACGCGCTAATTTCGCTGTTTTCCTATCTTTTTTCCATGAAATTGGGAAAAGAACAACTTTCGAAGATATCACTTTTCCTTTTGGTTTTATATGTTGAATATATCTTAGCGTTTCATTCTGTTCTAAACCAATTAAAACTTCACAGGTCCCTGTGGGGGTTGTTGGAGAATGCAAGTTCTTTCCTATTTTGAGATTTGTTACAACAGAACCTCCTTTTTGAGCCATACCATGTACTTCAGATCCTAGAACTCTAAAATCCTTCTTCAGAGCAGCTATTGTTATAATATCAGTGATTGTAAGAATTCCTTGACCACCAACACCACAAACAATCATTTGATACACTTCTTTCATTTTTAATCCTCCACCTTTGTGATTGCTCCTGTGGGACAGATTTGCGAGCAAACACTGCATCCAGTACAAACAGATGGATCAATGACTGAATAATTCTTATCTTTCGAATTTGTGTCAATACTCCAATGTATAGCTGGGCACTGATATTGTACTAGACATGTACCACAAGCAATGCATGTTTCAGGGTCAACTTGATACACATCTATTTTTTCACCTTTTCTTCGCATTCGTCGCCACCATTCATTGGCACAAATTTTCCTCATGATAATAACTGATGGTCCTTCATGTTTTAGAGCGTCTTCAAAGACTCTCTTTCCTAGTTCGAAATTATAAGGATCAAATTCTACAACATACTCTACACCTAGTGATTTTGCAACTTCAGCAATATCAATTTCTTCTGTTGGATTAGGTTGAAATCCAGTCATGGCAGTCATTCTATTATCTAGAACTAGCACGTTTATGTTAGCCTTGTGATACACTGCATTCACTAGCGCTGGTAAGCCTGTATGAAAGAATGTACTATCTCCAATATAGGCAAAGATTGGTTTATCTTTTATCACTCTTGCAAACCCATTTGCCATGCTTATCCCTCCTCCCATGCAAAGAAGTGTATCTGTAACCCAAGGATCTAGTGAATAGCATCCAATATCTGATGCAAAGATTCCTTCGTTTTTTCTAACTACTTTCGATAACTCCCAAAAAGCAGCTCTGTGTTGACATCCTGCACAGAAAAGAGGTGGTCTAAATGGAATAAATTCTTTAGTTTCTTCTATTGCTTGTTTAATTTCATCTATTGATACAATCTCTTCACCAATCACTTTGGTTAAAGCTTCAGCGACTAATCTTGAATTTAATTCGTGATATCTTTTAGTAATTCCTGAACTTTTTCCATGTATTTTTGGTGTCACATTATTCTGAATTAGTAATGCAGAAATGCGGTCTTCTAAATATGGGTCCACTTCTTCAATGAAAATGATATTTTCCTTATCCTTAGCAAAATCTAGAATTGTTGTCTCATCAAGAGGAGATACAATTCCAAGCTTCAAAATAGGAATATCTCGATTTAGCATTAAAAGAGCATCTTTTACATATGCGTAGCTAATTCCACTTGTAATAATTCCAAATTCATTGATATTATCAGGTCCTTCTATTGTAGATAAACCACTATCTGGTAACCATTCTTTGATTTTTTCCATTTTTTCTAGAAGCTTAGGATGGTTAGCTCTTGCTAGAGCGGGAAGACACTTAAATCGATTTGATTTTTCAAATTCTCCTTCTCTATAATTAGTTTCATATCTATTGAATTCGATATCAGCTCTTGCATGTGATATCCTAGTAGTAGATCTAAGAAGCATAGGTATTTCAAATTTTTCACTTAAATCAAAAGCAATTTTTAGGTATTCTTTTGCTTCTTGAGGATTTGAGGGTTCTATAATGGGGAAATTCGCAGATACTCCAAACCATCGAGAATCTTGCTCATTTTGACTAGAGAAACAGTGAGGATCATCTCCCACAACTGTAACAAATCCTCCTTTACATCCCATATACATAAACGAATAGAAAGCATCTGCTGCAACATTCAGTCCCACATGTTTACATGCTGTCATCGCTCGAACACCACTTATTGAAGCAGCAAAAGCAGTTTCCATAGCTACTTTTTCATTAGTGCTCCATTCAGCATAGAAACCTAGTTTTGGAGCTGCGGCAATTAGAGCTGCACTTATTTCAGAGCTTGGAGTACCAGGATATGCAGCAAAAACTTGAACTCCCGCCTCTATGGCTCCTCTGGCAATAGCTTCATTTCCAAGACAAAGTACTCTATTTTCCTCATTTGCAATAAGCTCTTCTAATTTGACCATAAGTATCTAATTTGCGGTTAAGATTCAGTAATAAAAAACATTTTGAAATGAATGTTATACTATCTCTTATTTGATTATATTGCTTGTAAGTTGTGTTTGATACAAATCATAGTATCTTCCTTTCTGAAGGAGAAGTTTCTTGTGAGTTCCTTCCTCAACTATTTCTCCATTATCTAAAACAACTATTTTTGACGCATTCTTTATTGTGCTTAAACGATGAGCAATAATAATTGACGTTCTTCCTTTAAGAATGAAGTTTATTCCTTTCTGAATTAGTGTTTCAGTTATTGGATCAATTGAACTGCTGCATTCATCTAGAATCAAAATACTTGGGTTTGCTATTACTGCTCTGGCTAGAGAAATCAATTGTCTTTGACCTAGAGATAACCTTGAACCTCCTTCTTTTACATCTGTATCGTACCCATCTGGAAGATTCAAAATATAATCATGCAATCCCAGAATCAAGCAAACTTTATGGACATCATCATCATCAGCTTCCTTCTTTCCATACTTCAAATTGTCCATAATTGTTCCACTAAACAAGTAAACATCTTGAGGAACAACTGCAATGTTTTTCCTAAGGGTTTCCAATTCAATGTCCTTTATATTTACCCCGTCTACTAAGACGTCGCCCTCCGTAGTATCATAATATCGTGAAAGAAGTTTAGTAATTGTAGTTTTTCCTGCTCCAGTTTGACCAACTAGAGCAACGCTATGTCCAGCTTCTATAATTAGATCGATATTCTTGAGAACCTGAACATCTTCATTGTAACTAAAGTTAACTGCGTTCAGTTCGAGATGACCTGAGATATTCTTGGTTTTTATTGGTTTAGGAGAATTTTTCACTGAAGGTTCTTCATCAAGAATGTCAAAGATTCTTTCAGCGCTCGCGAAACCTGATTGGATAACAGTATAGAATGTAAACAGACTTATGACAGGTAAGAAGAATCTATTCGAGTATTCTAAGAAAGCATAAAGCGTGCCTATCGTCATTTCTCCTAGTGAAATTACCGCATATCCACCATAGATAAGCACTATAGTACTACCTAAAGCTGCTATTATTTGGACTAATGGCATGAACAGTGAAGAAACACTTGCAGCTTCAACATTAGCTGAGTAATTTTCTCTGTTTAATCCTTTAAATTGTTCGATATTCTTCTCTTCACGTGAGAGAGCTTTTGTAACCTTTACTCCTGTAATTGTCTCTTGAAGATTAGCTGTGACTTGTGCAATTGCAACTCTTGTTCTTCTATAAGCTGAACGAACTCTCTTTTGGAAAAAGAATGCTGTTATCAAGAGAATAGGTATAACTGTAAATGTGAATAAAGTCATCCTAACATTATAGAGAAACATAATCACAAGAATCCAGATTAATCCAATTAAATCAGCAAAAATGTCAATTATTCCAGTAGTTAACAGTTCACCTAAAGCATCTACATCATTAGTTACTTTTGAGATAGTTCTTCCAGACTCTGTCTTTGTGAAATAATCGAAAGACAAATATTGAAGTTTCGCGAATAAATCATTTCGGATTCTATATATCATCTTTTGACCAAGTCTTGCAAAAAATATTGTTCTTGTAAGAATTAAAATGAAATTTATAACTATAAAAAGAAGATAAAGACACCCCATAATTGTTAACTCTTCAACCAAATCATTTCTACCTGGGATAATGAAATAATCAATAATTCTTTGCATTAAGATTGGCATTAAGGATGTGAAAAGGGAGACAGTAACTACTATTGCAGCTACTGAGATTGCTTCAGTTTTATAAAATCTAAAGATTCCAAAAATACGTTTAAAAAGAACCCAATCTGAATATCTTTTCTCTCGTTCTTCCTCTTCATCTTTTGCCATATAATGCATTATACGCCAACCCATCAGCCATTCCTCCATGTTTCCAATTCTTCAGCTGATTCTTCATCTGTAGAAGTTTGAATAATTTCACCATAGCTCTCTGCTAATGTTGTGTAAATTTCTTGATAGATGCCTTCTGCTTTAATAAGCGTTTTATGTGTTCCATCTTGAATGATTTTTCCATTATCAAAAACCAAAATTCTATCAGCATAATGAACTGAAGAAATACGTTGAGAAATTATTAGAGTAGTCCTCCCTTTACTGAGGATATCTAATGCTTCCTGTATTTGAGCTTCTGTTTCTGCATCAACTGAAGCAGTTGAATCATCAAAAATTAAAATTGAGGGATCTGTTAATAGAGTTCTTGCAATCGAAAGTCTTTGTTTTTGACCACCTGACAGGGTTATTCCTCTATCTCCAACCTTAGTTTCATATTTATCAGGTAAACTGGAGATAAAATCATGAATTTTTGCAATCATACTTGCTTGAATAATTTCTTCATCAGAAGCTTCAGGTTTTCCAAATGCAATATTTTCTTTTATCGTTGCATTAAACAGAATTGTTTCTTGAAGCACTAATCCTATCTGTTGTCGCATTTGTCTTAATTTGTATTGACGAATATCTTTACCATCCAACAGAACGATACCCTCTGTAGGATCATAAAAGCGTGATAACAGATTTACAAAAGTACTCTTCCCGCTACCTGTTCCTCCAAAAATTACAACTTTTTGTCCAGCAGAAATATGTACATTAATGTCATTCAGAATCGTTCTTTCTTCTTCATATTCAAAAGAGACTTTTTGATATGTAATATCTCCTTCTAGTTTAGGAGGAATTATAGCATTTGGATCTTCTTGTACTTCTCTTTTAGCTTCAATAAGTTCCATTATACGATCTCCACTAGCCAAAGTTCTTTGAAAGATTCCCACTAACCAAGTTAATTGCCTTGTAGGCGCTGGGAGTAATGATAAATAACCTAAAAATGCAATTAATTCACCCAGTTCCATTTGATTGTTTACTATTGCTCTTCCTCCAATTATCACAACTAAAGTTGTTCCTATTCCTATTAGAAGTGTCATAGTCGAAAAATAGATCGCCCTATAAACTTGAGTTCTTATTCTTAAATCCCTATATATTGTATTTGAAACATCGAATTTGTCAATTTCATTTTTCTCTTGTGCAAAACCTCTAACAACATGAGCACCAGTAACGTTTTCTTGAAGAATAGAAGTTACATCTCCAAATTGCCTTCTGGCTTGATAGAAAAGAGGTCTAACTCTTGTACTAAACCAGTAAATCAACCAAATAAAACCTGGAAATAAAGCTACAAGAATCAATCCTAAATTCCACTTCATAACAATCATAGCTACATAAGCTCCAATAAAGAAAATTAACCCGTTCATTACTAATCTTAGCGAGAAACTAACGAAGCTTTGTATCGCATTTAAATCAGTTGTCACTCGTGTCATTATTTGACCAGTATTCTCATCATCATAGAATTCAAGGCTGAGCTGCTGTAATGTTTCATAAATATCATTTCTCAATTCAAAGATTACTTTCTGTGCATAAATAGCTGCATAGAAACGAGAAAAATAAAGTAAAATCCCACCAATAATTGCAATTAGTAAGACTCCTCCTCCTATCAACCAAACTAGGGGAATACTAGTTTGAGGAATTGCTCGATCAATT
>JAGLRO010000249.1 GCA_023136245.1 Candidatus Heimdallarchaeota archaeon | reverse complement strand
GAACATCATCCCAACCTTGAACAACTGATCCCCAACCAGACATAAACATTACTGTAAAACTAGTTTTTGTTTCTTGAGGTGCTGATGACTGAAGTACCCTTATCTGAGTTCCATCTGACATTGTTAGATACTCTTCTTGTGCTACCTCTTCAAATTTAGATCGCATGAATTTTGTGAATTTCTCTTCAGTTGTTAAACTCATCAGAATACTATATCTTAAATTGCTTTTAATACTTTTCAACGTGATTCTTTGTTGAATCATTTGCTAAAATCTGTTTTTTTTAATAAAAATTGAATAAATCTTTTAAATACATAATTTAATCTCCCAGTTATGAAGATTAAATTAATTACTGATGCCTCATGTTTAATACCTCAAGAAACATACGAGAAAGAGGATATAGGTATTTTTGAGTCTGTAATAATGTATGAGGATAAAGAGTTTAGAGAATTAACTGAACTCAATAGAGAGGAGTTTCTGAATAAATTAAGCTCCTTTGATCCTTATCCATCAAGCACACAGGTTCCAGCAAAAGATGCTTTAGATGTGTATAATAAAACTATAGAAGATGGTTATGATGAAATTCTATATCTAGGATTAGCAGCAACAGTTTCTAGTCAATTGAATGTTGCAAGACTAGCAACCAAATATGTCAAAGACAAAATCAAAATAACAATTTATCCAACAGAATTAGTGAGTGGATCACAGGGATCTATGGTATATAATACAATAAAACTGCTAAAACAGAATAAAACTGTTGAAGAGATTGTTTCCTATTTAGATAGTATAAAGGAGAAAATATATACAATCGGTGTCGCTGTTGATATGGATAGTCTATTCAAATCAGGCAGAGTGAAAAAAGGTTCAGTCAAAGGAATAATGGCAACACTCCTAAATATGAAACCATTAGCTGAGATAAATACTAAAGATGGAGTGATTGGTGTAGGGGCTGGAACTAGCTTCAAGAGTGCAATTGCAAAAATGATTGAAAAAATAAAAGAAAATACTGATCCAGATTTAACTTATAATCTTTTCATGGCTGATGCATTAAATCCAGAATTAATGAAACAATATGAAGAAGAGGTCAAAAAAGTCAGGAAAATCAATGAAATACATCATTGGGAAATGTCTCCCGTAATGGCAATGTCTACAGGTAAAGGCGCTGTAACTGCAACTTTATGTCCTTCTGTTGAAGAGTAATCTGGAAATTCTTTCTTTCTTCTCCTTTCTAATTTTTTGATTAAATATTTAGCAGTAGATATTCCAGAAAGGTAACTTGGAGGAACTCCTGGTCCACCGATATTACTTCCAGCAAGAAGAAGACGTTTAATTGGTGTCTTAAATTTTGGTAGCTTCTGACCTATTGTTGGTCCGTACCAAGCTCCTCTAGTACTTTGAATGAATCTCTCAAAAGTCAATGGCGTAGCTATTTCTTTTAGAATGATTCTCTGTGATAAATCCGGAATAATTTTCTCTGCAAGTTTTATTAGTTTGTTAGCGTAATTATTTTTTATCTGTATATACTTTTCACTTCTTTTCCCGTCCTGTTCTGTACCCCAGGTGTTCATGCAATTATATGGCACCTGAGCTAACAAGACTAATGCTGATCCTTTATCATTTCTTAAAGATGGGTCTATGTTTTGAGGAATTCTAATCAACACTTCTTCAGGATCACATGTTCCACTATTATTTCTTTCAATGTATTTTTCAGCATCTACATTATATGCAATATGAGAATGATACTCATCGAGGTGTTTGTCTAATCCTAAAAATACAGCAAAACCTGATATTGATTGTTTTAACTTAGAAATGAGTTTTTGATAAGATTTTTTGAAAAATTCCTTCCCAACGAGTTCAAAAATGGTTTTCTTAAGATCAGCATTCGAGATGATCCATTTACATTTAATTGTCTTACCGTTTTTTAATCGCACACCAACAGCTCTTTGTTTTTCAACAAGAATCTTTTCTACTTGTGCTCTGTATTTTATTTTTCCACCATTAGATTTGAATACTTTAACCATTTTTTTTGCAAAAGAAAGCATCCCTCCTTTAGGATAAAAATTACCATCAATGAAGGGAGAGTTAAAAACAATCGCTGCACCAGGAGCACTGATTTTATTTGGTAAAACTCCCAACCATAAACAGTACACTGCAAGAATCTTTCGCAAATCAGCATTTGTAATAAGTTTGTCCAAGAGTTGTTGAAAGGTTTTTGTACCATATTTCCTTAGTGTTGGACGTGTAAAAATAATCTTGAGGAGAGAGAGAAACGATGGTTCGAGTGTATCGAGCGATAGTGAAAAATATTCATCGTATATTTTCTTTATTATTTCAAAATATCTTCTAATTTCATTTACATCTTCAGGAAAATTCTGTCTTAGCTCTTGTGTGAATTTCTCTAAATTGT
>JAGLRO010000248.1 GCA_023136245.1 Candidatus Heimdallarchaeota archaeon | reverse complement strand
ACTTCTTTACAATCAATTGTATCTCATGATGCAACAAACTATCTTTCCACTGCTATTAGTTTCATAGATGTTGCAATAGATAATGAATCAACTGAATTCATGGAGAAAGCATTAAATCCAATAGAAAAGACAATAATCTTATTAGATTCTACATCAAATCTTACGAAACAGTTCATGGATTATAGCAAAAAGAAAGAAAAACTTTCCTCAATAGTTAAACAGATTTGTTTTGATCTGGAACAAGATAAAGAAAGTTATGGAATCAAGAAAGTTGATTTTAATATTACAGTTGAAGATATTTCATTAGATTCCCATCCTTTAATCACTGGAGTGATAAAGAATATTCTTGAAAATGCCTTGAAATATGCAAGTGGTGATGAAGCTAGAATAGATATAACTTCTACAATCACTCAAACAAAGAATTTGGAAATGCTAAACCTTATTTTCGAAGATTATGGACAGGGAATTAATCCAACAAGAAGGAAGAAGCTTCTAAAACAACCTGTTGATTCAAAAAAAGGTCATGGTTTTGGATTATTTATATACAATTTCCTAATTGATAAGATCCTTGGTGGAAGTATTAGTTTAGAAGAAAGAGTTAGGGATGATTACAAAAAAGGAACTAGAATGATAGTTTCCATCCCTTTAGAACAGTAGAACTAATATCAGAGAAACTATTGATTGTAATTTCTAATAAATGTATATTCATTTCAGAAGAGTTAACCGAGATGAGAAAAAACCATCTCCTAGTCCACAAGCTTCAGTAAAACAGTGAAATAATCATAAGTAGGAATATAAGAAAACTTAAATCTATCTTTTGCTATATAATATAGTCTATGGTTTGATATTCGAAAAAATCATTATCTCACTCAAAATATACGAATTAAACAAAAAATACAAACTTTAAAGACTAAGAAATAATTGAATATAATCAAGTTCAATAGAACAAACTGATTGTTCAAATTACGATTTCACCTAATTATTACTTAGGTTGGTTTAAAATGGGAAAAATGAAAGCCTTCATTGAATCAATAAAGGACAGAGTACCACTATTTAAAGTGACATCATTATCAGTTCTTGTTGTCTTGGTTGGAATGTATTTTCATAGAACTCTTGGTATAAGCGTTGAAGAAAGCATCCATTCAGTTTTTGAATTAGCATTTTCTATTTTTCAAATAATATTGATATTTGCAATTGCAATAAACATGTATCAATTGGTGAGAAAAAAGGGTCTATTAATGAGATTTGGTGCAATTAGCGCTATCTTTCTCATTGCATTAATTGGAATAATGAATTTTGTTTCTTTCTTTCATTTGGATAAACCGTTTTTCCTCAAATTACACCATAATGCTGATTTCTTGATTTTTATTTATTCATTGATCGTTATGGTATTTTTCTCATTTTTTGGATATATAGATGTTTTAGATCAAAGAGAAAAGGTATATTCAGCTTTTGCAATCACTTGGAATGCAATAGTATTGTACATCCTCTTCGGACCAGAGATAGGTAGGACAACAGCTTTTGTTTCAGGTTTCCTGGTTCTTATTACTTCTTTTTCACTGATAATTGTATCCTATTTCTATGGATCAAGAATAAAATTGCCTTTTCCAATAGTTTCTTACGGATTGTTCATGATTTTACTCTTTAATTCACAGTTTGGGTATTTTTCAAGGGTATATTTCCCACTTTCACTAGGTGTTTTGATCGCGCAATTCTCTGCAGTTCTAGCGTATATTTTTGGATTCTGGGCTTTAGTTATGGGAATTGCTGTTCTTCCGCGAGAGAGAATGGAAAGAGAATTAATAGAACGCGGGAAAATTATCACATCCATCCAATCCATTGTGAGGCATGATACAATGAACTATTTAGCTTCTGCAATAGGTTTTATGGAAATTTCCAAAGATGCAAATTCCTTAGATTTCATAAATAATGCTATTGGTTCTTTAGAAAAAGCTAAGTTGCTTTTGGATATGACTACTGATGCAACAAAAGAGTTTATTGACGTTAAGAAAGAAATTGTTCTGCTTTATCCAATTCTAATCTCTATCTGTGATGAAATCTATCATGACAGAGAAAGTTATGAAAAAGAGCAAATAGAAATTAATATTAATATTGGTCAAATCAAGGTTTATTCCCATCCATTAATTGCTGGAGCTATAAGAAACATAATTGAAAATACTCTAAAATATACTCCAGGAGTTAATGTAAGAATTGATATAACCTCTTCAATTGAATCAGAGAATGATTTAATATTCGCGAATTTAATATTTGAGGATTATGGGCAAGGAGTACATCCAACACTAATGGAGAAACTTTTGAAAAAACCAGTTTCTTCTAAAAAAGGGCATGGTTTTGGATTATTCATGTACAATTTTCTAATAGAAAAAATTCTTGAAGGACGTATAAACATAGAAAATAGAGTAGATGATGATTACACCCAAGGTACTCGAGTTATTCTATCAATTCCGTTGCCTTGAATGACAATGAGAGTATTAAAAGTAAAGCTTCCTCTGTTTCATTATTCAATTCTTCCTAGCGAAAATCCAATATTGTTTTTCTCCTCCTCTTTCAAGAATTTCATCGTAAATTATCTCAAAATTCTCTTCCTCAACCAAATGCTTAGTTTTTTCAGGACTAAAATTGCTCCAAAATATTCGGGTACCTAGGTAGTCATCTGATCCTTCCCATTCTTCACTACCAACACAGAAAAATAAAATTCCCCGATGTTTCATTATCTCATAGAATTTACGAAAAAGTAATTTGTGTTTTTCTTTTGTAACATGAAAAATAGCATAAAGAGAAACAATTCCATCAAAGGAATCCTCAGGGAAAGCAATCTTTGTCATATCACATTCAATGAATTCTGCCTCTGGAACTTCTTTTCTTGCAATTTCGAGCATTTTTGAAGAAATATCAATGCCAGTAACTGTGAATCCTTTTGAAACAAGGAATTTTGCAACAGGCCCACCACCACATCCAGCATCCAGGACTTTTGCATTTTTGGGGAGAAGATTAATGAATTGTTCTAGTTCTTTTTCATTATTATAGATGTGTCTTTCTTCATTGTATTTTGCAGCTATCTTATTATATCCATCCTTATTTATTACATTTTGTTCCATAATCTTTCACTAATGTACTGTATATTATCCTATTAAAATTTTATAAAGTAGTGGGTTTATTGCATCTTATGAATTCTGTAGAAATTTCTGAATACAAAGTTGATTCTTATCGTTGGATTGTTCTGGTTTTATTCGGTTTTGTAGCTTTAATCAATCAAATGATATGGATAACTTTTGCTGCAATAGAACCCTCTGTTACTGGTTTTTATGGAGTAGGAACTAATGCAATTCTTATGCTTTCTCTGGTTTTTATGATTGTTTATATCCCTATGAATATTCCTGCAGCATTGGCGATTGATAAATTTGGTTTGAAATGGGGAACCGGTATAGGTGTAATACTCACAGGAATTTTCGGAATCTTGAGAGCTGTTTCAACACAGTATCATTGGGTATTAATCTTCCAAATTGGGTGTGCCATCGGACAACCTTTCCTTTTAAACTCTTTTACAAAAGTGTCTACTAATTGGTTTCCTGAGAAAGAAAAAACACTTGCAACTAGTTTAGGAACTATGTTTGTTTTGCTGGGAATTTTACTCGGAATGCTAATTACACCATTTTTAATATCTA
>JAGLRO010000247.1 GCA_023136245.1 Candidatus Heimdallarchaeota archaeon | reverse complement strand
GTCGCTTTCGGTATCCCTGCGCTATCTATGTGAGGTAGAAGCTCATTTGGTTCTCCTTCAATTCCTAATGTACTGATTAGAACTGAATCATGTTGTCCATGGAAATTTCCCTCAAATTTAGCAATCTTATCTTTTTTTCGATATGCTCTTGCTGCTCTTAGGGCCATCTGAGTTGATTCAGTTCCAGTATTTACAAAACGAACCATATCAATAGCAGACATTAACTGACACACTTTTTTTGATAAGATCACTTCTACTTCAGCTGGCATATAGAAATGAATTCCCTTCTCCATTTGTTCTTTTACAGCATCTAAGACAATCTTTGGTGAATGTCCCAGTATGTGAACTCCTGAACCCATCAAAAGATCTATGTATTCATTATTATCTATATCCCAAATTTTAGATCCTAGTGCTTCTCGAACATATATAGGATAGGGTTCAAGGAATTTTCCATTTCCCGCAACACCTCCTGGTAGAGTACTCCTTGCGATTTTATACATGCGATAAGATTCTTTAGTATGTTGCTGATATTGTTTCTCAAAATCTCCTTTCATAGTAATTCCAAATGTGAATAAAACAGAATCTATTAATAATTTTTCTAGAAAAAGAACATTTCAAACTGTTTTATTGCAAAAGGAGTTATATATTACTAGTTTTTTTCTCATATTGAGCATATGACAGAATTTGATGCACTATCTGTAATCTTCTTTAGGAGAGCTAGGGGAAAATACTATTTCTATTTGACAAGAAAAGGTCCAAATATGCCCTCATTTCCTTCAACTTGGACTCCTATTGCTAGTGTAATTTTACAAGAGGATAGAGAATTATATTCTCGTCTTCAAGATAAACATGGAGAAATGTCTCCTAATATGCTCAAATGCCTTACAGCTTTAAGAGTTGTTTTTCAAAGAAATCTTGTTAAAATAGCTGATCTAGTAGAACAAGCAAATTATACTGATGTTTATGATTTAATAGGTCAAATAGAACCCGAAATACTCAATGTTTGGTTACATTCTATGATCCCTAGTGGTTACGAGAAAATTACAACAGTTGAACATACTTTTCATGTTTACTATATGCTTTTCATACCGCCAGCACATCCTTCTCTTTTCAGAATGAAACTTAAGCGATTTTCAGATATTTATAGTACATCTGAATATGTTTTAGAAGAGAAAGCTAAATGGATAAAACCTAAGAAACTTATTAGGAATTTTAACACTCTAAAACATCTTTATAGTCCTATGATGGTCTCCCTTGTTGAAAAACTTCGTGTAGAATACAAGAGTTTGTTGGATACTGCACGAGAAAAGGAGAGACTCAGAGATGATACAATAATCGATAGCTACAGAATTTTACCATATGTATGGCGTTTCTCTACTCCCGCTCCTGATCCTGCTCCCTATAATACAACAAATATTTTTGTTGTCGGAAATGAACACAAGTACATAATTGATCCAGGTTCAACAAGTTCTGAAGCTCTGTCAGATTTAAGATTATTTATAGAAAGAAACATTGAAACAATCGATGGTATTCTACTTACAAATGAAAATCCTGACCATTGCAATCAAGCTCTCACTCTCAAGGATGATTATGATTTGCTTTTATGCACATCCGCAATAACAGCTAAACATCTTAAGGAAGAAGGATTCGTCTTTAGTTCTATCCTTAAAGAGGGAACAAAAATAGCATTAGGAAGTTATGAACCACTACAAATAGAAAAATGGCATCTAGAAACACTTGAGCTACCAGGTAGTTCAAAAGGATCTTTAGGTTTCCTTGATTCTAGAGGAGTGTTATTCTCTGGTATCGCTCTTCATAAAGATTTGACCACTTCAACTGTAAAATATCCTGAATCTTGTTCTGAACTATTGGATAGTATCAATAGAATTAAGAAATTTCCAGTAAAATACATTCTCTCTGCTCATGGAAGTATAATTGTTGATAGAAAAAAAACGATTTCTGAGAATCTTGAACGAATGAAGTTAGTAGAAAAATTTGTAATTGATAAATTGAAAATTGGTACTACGACTTCAGATGAATTGACAGATTTGTTTATTTTGGAATATACTCCAAAGTGGAAAATTTATGCTAAAAGCTTGATTCTTTCTAACCTTGAGAAATTGTCTTCTGAAGATCGTATAAACAAAATAGGGGAAGATTATATCTGGAAAAAAGAAAGGAACATCCTAAAACGTTTATTCTGATTTTTTACCACAACTTATATTTAGTTCTATTATTTTCATTGTTTGATGAGTCTACTGGTTTTAGAGAAAATTTGTTCTCCAAATAAATGCGAACATGAGTGTGTAGATGTTTGTCCCCAAAATAAAAAAGGAAAAATAGCAATAAAAGTTGAAAAGAAATTAGCTGTGATAAACAAGAATAACTGTATAAGTTGTTTACAATGTGTTTATGCCTGTCCCTTTGATGCTATTGAAGCTATTTTGAAGAACAAACAAAAACTAACTAAACAATCTTTGCAAGCTAAGGAGAAGAGGAGTAAGAAAGACAGAAAATTGTTTGAAATTAATGAAGATGTCTACGAACCATTCAATGAGAGATATACTATTTTTAGTAGACGAATGTGGGACGAAGAATATGAAGGATATAAGAAACCCATTT
>JAGLRO010000246.1 GCA_023136245.1 Candidatus Heimdallarchaeota archaeon | reverse complement strand
CAGGATATTCTTATGAAATATCCTAATTGTTTTGTTATAACGGATTTTCAGGAAACTTTCATAGGGCGAAACGTGTTCTTTTACACCTATAAATTTATAGAAAATAATTATAGTTTTTTTAAATTTCTGAAGGCTTGCAACAAAGTTTATCATCACTTCTTTTCATACTATTGTACTTAAACCATAACTGAAGTGGTCAGATGGAGAAGAAACATAAACTAAAACATTATATCAAAAAAGTGTTTACTGGTTTTCTGCGGACTCTTAAATATATTGTCTCTATAAGAAAATCAACCAAAAGTGCATTTTTAATGATTATATCTGGTATAATTTCTATTACAATGATTATTGTAACTATATTAGGTGCTCTGGTTTGGACATCAGGTCTGGCTACCGTGGCTTGGGGTTTTATAGCTATCATTTCAGGATTAACCTGCATAATTACTATTGCTATGTTTGTTAGAGCAAGAAAAAAAGAAAGAGAAGTAGTAACTAATCTATGAGTTATAATTTCTTTGTAAGTATATCGATAGAAGCTGATTTCTCAAATCCAGCAGCCATGAAATCTTCTGCTTCTTCTTTCTCAACTGGTGTTTCTGGATTAAGAAAAACAACTACTTGCTTGAAACCTGCATCTTTGATCTTAAATAGCAGATCAGAGATAATTGGTTTTTTGAGTTTAGAGCTTTTGCCAATAAGTAAAGAAATCTGTGCAAATCCTTCGTTCTGAGTAGAAGATGCTGCACCATAAGCTAAAATCTCTTCATCTTTCTTTATGACTTTATATCCGAGCAGATTTTCATTTTCAGCAATTCTATTAACATAATTGTCTAAATTATCTCCTGCAAGATTTGGATACGTTTCTCCAAGCTGTTTCTTAATTTGTTCAACATCAGTTTCGTGGTTATAATCTACAGTTGAATAATCACTTTCATAAGGTTGAATTTTAGATGTATCACAGTAGAATATCTCAGTTACCGTTCTTGTTTTAGAGAATCCTAATTTCTCAGCTAATTCATAATAATTGTCATTAAGTGATGTTTGAGGAGTTTCAATTTCATCAACTCCTTTTTCTTTCAGAACGCTTAATAATTGATCAAAGAGTAAGTCAAAGGCTCCTTCATGTCCAGGAAGAACAAATGCTAAACGGGTTTGTGCTCGTTTAATCTTCTCTTCTTCAACATCTACGATATTAGCTCCGATATAGCCTACCATTTCGTCTCCTTTAAAACAATAAAGTCTAGTTTCAGGATCAAAAGTATCTCTTGAATAAGCTTCTTTTACTTGTTCAACTGAGGACTGACCGTAAGCAATCCATTTTTGAGCAAAAAAAGTTCCAATTTCAACTTGTTTTTCAATAAAAGATTCATTATAGGGTTTAATTGTATATTCTGACATGCGAATTCAGAAACAGTGACACTTATAATAATTTCTAATTTTAAGAAATTCTAGATTTGTATTGATAGAAGCTTCTTAGATACTTCTTCTCTTGAGACAGTTTTCGATAGACTAGTTTTCTTAATGTTACCAACTGTGTCTTCAAGTTTAACGACAGACATTCTAGAGGAAATAGTAGATTTAGCATGTTCAAGTTTTTTGAGCTCTATTGATTGTTTAGTTATATTTTCTTGCTGTTTTAGTAGGTCTAAAACCGATTTATCTAAACCATTTTCTTGAGCTATTGTCTGAGCTTTAAGTAGTAGATTTTTTGCTGTTTCAATGTCTAGTTCAACTAGAGCTAATTGTGCCTTTAGACCTAATGTTTCAACTAATAAGAAATGTGATTTATTTTTTGTTGAAATTTCTTGCAGTTTGTTTACATATGTATTGATTTTCACCAAACTATCAGGATTACTGGTTTCTTTCAAATCTGTGAGAAGTAATTCACATAAGTTAAGTAAAACTTCAACAAGTACTGGATAAATAGCCTCTTCCTCAATCAGTTGTTCAAAAAGTAGTTCAGCTTTAATCCTATCCCGAGAATTACTACTTTCTTTGAGTATCAAAGCTTCAGAGAATTTGTGGTTTTGTTTAACATGTTCGTTATCAATTTCGTTGTTTATCAAATTGAGCGATTCAAAATAATCTTTTGCTTTAGTAACATTTCCTAATTCTACATTAAATTTAATGAGATATGACAAACTAGCAGCTTCACGCGATTTATCACCAATTTTGCTTCTAATTTCTAAGCTCTTTTCAATTAATTCCAATCCTTTTTCTTTCATTCCCTTTTGCCAATAAATCATACCTTGACCGGTGAGTACCATTGATATTCCATGTTGATCATTTAATCCAACATGAATAGGCATCAACTGTTCTAGATATTCTAGAGCTTTATCAAAATCACCTACTTGTATAAGAACATCAGCAAGATCGGAAAGAATAAAACGCCAAGTCTGAGGTCTTGCTTCATTTAATACCGAAAATGCTTTATCGTAATATTCTAGTGCTTCTTCAAAATTACCCATTAAGAAGTAAGCATATCCACACTGCTTTTGAACAAATGCAACAGATATTTTCTTCCCTTGATTTTTGTAAATCTCTAGACTCTTATTAAAAGTAACTAGAGATTCTTCATAATCTCCGATGATTAAGTAGTAAAATCCAATACT
>JAGLRO010000245.1 GCA_023136245.1 Candidatus Heimdallarchaeota archaeon | reverse complement strand
AAGCTGGAGAAACTATAGCTATTTTTGGATTAGGGGGTCTGGGAATATCTGCTCTACAGCTAGCTAAAGTATTAGGAGCTAGAGAAATTTATGCAGTGGATATTGATTCAGGAAAACTTGTAACAGCTGAAGAAATGGGAGCTGTTCCAATAAATGCCAAAAACAATGATCCTGTAGATAAAATAATGAAATTAACTAAGGGAGAGGGTGTTGATGTCGCTTTGGAGCTTATTGGACTTTCGTTAACAATGGATCAAGGAGTCAGATCACTAGCCCGATTTGGTCGACTAGGATTAGTTGGTATCACAGCAAATACATTCGATATCAGTTCATATGAGGTAATCTGCAGAGAAAAGGAGATTATTGGAGTTTCTGATCATTTACTATCAGAATTACCCTTTCTACTTGATCTTGCACAACAAGGAAAATTAGATTTAAGCAAAGTAGTGACAAAAACAGTTCTCTTGAAAGCAGATGCAATAAATGAAGTTCATCATCGTCTTAAGAAGTTCAATTCTGATTTTAGAACAGTCATTAAGTCATAATATTCCCCCATAATTCTTATAACTGTTTTAACAACGTATTATCTAGTAGTGATTTAGGTGAAAGGGGATTCTATTGCACCAATAGTTGTTTGTTCCCTAATACTTCTATCTGGATTATTTACAACTCAAACTAATAATCTTATTACAGATGATAATCAAGTTAATGAGGAATTAGTAAAAGCTTATACTCAGCATGAATCGATAATGATCACTCACGATGATAATTTCACTTATTATGGTTTCAGCGGTAATGGAACGGTTGTAGATCCCTATGTAATTGAAAATTACTATATTTCTACTATTGATGAGTATGGTATAGGTATAGAATTTACAACTAAACATTTCGTTATTAGAAACTGCTACATAACTGCAGACCAAACAGGTATAAATATAGAAGAAGTTAGTGTTGGAACAGCCATTATTGTAAACAATACCTGTATTAGTAATTTCTTTTTTGGTATCAGAATTTATCTATGTGCTGGAACGATAATAGAAAATAATACTTGTCTTAATAGTAGAGATGGCATTCATATTCATTCATCTCCTTTGGTATCATTGATCAATAATACATGTACTGAAAATTATTATCATGGAATCAAGCTTGAATATTCTGCTCAAGTATCATTGGTAAATAACACCTGCTATAGAAATAGTTATTGCGGTATCATTACGTGGGATTGCTCTTTGCTAACTTTGGAGAATAATACAATTCAGGAGAACAAACGATGGGGTCTCTATCTATTTATCTCAACAAGTGTTACTATGACAAATAATACTCTGAGAAACAATGAATTCATGAACAGAGTTGATTATTGCACAGGTTCAACCATAACTGGAAATAGGTTCTATAATGATGGTTTGACCATTGAAGATTGGAATAATACCCTTTACTTGACTTATACAGTAGAGGATAACTGGGTTAATGACAAAATGTTAGGATTCTTTGTCAATCTAAACAATTTCATTTTCGCAGAACCAATCTATGGACAATTTCTTCTGGTTAATTGTACTGAAATAGTGATAAGTAATCAAGAAATTAGAAACACAGATAGAGCATTTTTCTTTATAAGATGTGAAAATATTACTGTGAAAAATAACTTCTGTAAAAATAATTTGGTGGGGATGAGATTATACTATTCATGTAATTTTCTTATTTTTGATAATATATTCAATAATAATACAAGTCATGGTATTTGGTTAATAGAATCATCAGATGTTACTTTAAAGAACAATAGCTGTAGCAACAACAAGTATTATGGTATTCAACTTCTAGGTTCTCATAACAACACATTAACGGAAAATATATGTAATAACAATATCCTAGGTATCTGGGTTGATTGTTCAGATTCATGTCGTCTTTCTTACAATGTGATAAAAGAGAATGAAGAACATGGTATTTATGTAAGTTCGTTTTCCGATAATAATATTATTCATCATAATTCTTTTATCAACAACAATCCAGAAGGAATTTCTCAAGCAAAAGATGATGGAAACAACAATACATGGTGGGATATCAAAACGCAAGAAGGAAATTTTTGGTCAGAATGGAAGAGTAAACCTTATACCATAGAAGGAAGAGCAAATGCTACTGATCCATATCCTTTAGATGTAAAAATGAAGAGAATAATTTTTGAATTAGGATTGTTTATTCCTGCACTTCTACTAGCTGCCATCATGCATAAAAGGAAAAGAAAAAGAAAGTGAGTAACCAATAGAATTTTTCCATAATGTTTATTAGTTAACAGTGATTAGCTTTTCTTTAAGTGAAAAAATTGAAAAAAAATATCTCTTTTGTGATTGTTTTAAGTGGAATAATTATCTTATCAGGAGCAATCAAAACACAGGTTAGTTTATCATATCCTTTTGAAACACAAACTGAAAAAAGTTCAATTTTATCTTACATACCTCATGATCCAATATTAATTGATTCTGATGATGATTTCATTACTTATGGCTTTCCTGGTAATGGAACAGAAATTAATCCTTATATTATTGAAAATTACAATATTATAACAACGACAGAAAATGGTATCTCAATAAGTTTTACAAG
>JAGLRO010000244.1 GCA_023136245.1 Candidatus Heimdallarchaeota archaeon | reverse complement strand
TTTCTATTTCTGAATAAATTTTTCCTTTCTTCTCCTCCTTTCGTTTTCGAGTAATTAGATACACTGGGATTGCTAAATAAAGAAAAAGAGAGACAAACAGCTGTTTAAACATTGAGCCAATAGCTTTTAGGGATTGTACGAATTGCTGTGCTATACTTGGTACAAAATCTTTGATTACTAATGGTTCTTTAAGGTAGATTAGTTGATATATGAACATAATAGCACGCAAGAATGCTAAAATGTAGAAGTAGACCCACATTTCGATTCTATCAGTTAATATCCTGATTACTAGTGGTCCTACTAAACCAGTAGCATAGAATGCTAGATTTATGATACTGAATGATGAAGCTCTCTTCTTCTTTTCGCTGCTTTCTGCCGTTAAAGATTGAACAGGTGGTTCAGTGAATCCTGTCCCTAAAGATGTTATTGATAATCCTAGAATTGCAATAAACAATGCGTAAGATATTGGGAAACCATTAATCTGAAGCTCTGGAAAAAGATGAAATGATATTAGAAACTTAGCATCAAAAGAAAGAATAGATATAGGATATTTAGTAGAAACATTACCTGTAAGGCCAAACAGGATCATAGCGATGATAAAGAAAAGAAATCCCCCAAGAAAAACTCTTTTTCTACCAATTTTGTCACTGATTTTTGCAGCAAAAATCATTGGTAAAATATAAATAATAGACCCAATGGTCATAACAATACCCAGAACTTCCTCTGGATTAGCATATCTACCTGTTGATTCAATAATTTCTACAATGAGAGGTTGTAAAAGAACATTATAAAAACCATAAATCAATCCAGAAATGAGGTTAGCTACCACTAAAGTACGAATGTTGGTTTTTCTAGAAGGGTGAAGTGATACCTCGTGGATTGTCATCAACATCGAGAAAGTCCAGACCGTTAAAAAGTATATGATGATTACCGAGTTATGTTGAAATCGATATACTTTTTATATACTTTTAAATCTGTAAGCTTATGACAGAATATATTAGTACTCCAATTTCTTGGGGATCAGAATTTTTAGATAATTTTATACCAGTAGAATACGAGAAACAAGTAAAATTCCTCAATCCCCCAGAGTTTTCAAAGAAGAAATTGTATGAAGGAACAATCGAAGAAGGTTTGGAAAAAGTTCTTCAAAATCCAATCGGTTATGATGTAAGTTTTGATGATCTTGTTAAAGAAAAATATGAAAAAGGTAAGCCAATAATTTTCGCAGTTGATGACTATACACGCCCTAATATTCACACAAAAATCATATTACCCATCATGATAAAGAAACTTCTATCTCTAGGTGTTGATAAAACTGATATTCAAGTGTTGATTGCATGTGGAACTCACAGGGTACCAAAAGAAGGAGAATATGAGAAAATCTTAGGTGATGAGTTATTCGAAGAATTAAAATCACAAGTTACACCTCATGATTGTGACAATGACACAATAATGATCGGTGAAAGTGACGTTGGTACTCCTATGGGTTTCAATAAAATGATATTTGATTCCTCTTTACTAATTCCAGTAACTGATAGTGAACTTCATTACTTTGCGGGTGTCGCAGGAACTGTAAAAGAAATCTGCCCAGGTATTGCTAGCAGAAAAACTGTAAGTAGAAATCATCCTAAGATGTTCGATAAAGACCGTGGTTTTTCTGATGGATGCAGACTTGGAAATGCTGATGAGACTAATCTAGTTATAACAGATATTAAAAATATGGTTTCAATTCTGAAAAAACAAGTGACTATATTTGGGATAGATACCATAGTAACTGATGGAGAAATTGTGTATGTTAACGCAGGAGATCTTATTGCTCTACATGAAGCTGGAAGAGACAATATCATTCCGATGAGAACAGTCAAAGTTTCCAAAGCTGGAGATTTAGTTATAATGGGTCTTCAAAGCTGGGGAATAAATCTATACCAAGCAGGAAAAGGTGTTCATGCATCGTGGAATGCTGTAAGAAAAGATGGAAACGGGGAAATACTAGTTGTTGCACCTTGTCCAGATGGTGTTGGAAATGCAAATTATGAAAAAACAATGACAGAAAGCAAAGAAATGTCCATCCAAGGAGCTCTAGAGTATGTTCTAGAAAACTATTGTAGTGAACTAACATTTAAAATTGGAAATCAAAAACCAGTTGATCTACTACGTATGCTTAAAACAGTTGGAGAAGGAAATATAAAGATCATCTCTGATATGGATAGCCAAGAACTAAAAGATATCTATAGGATGATGCCACTGAAAAAACCAGGCGACGATACATTAGAAGTGTTAAGAAAAGCTGTGAAATCAACATTGGATAAAAAACCTGAAGCACAAGTATATATTATGGACGATCCGGGCCTCTATATTGTTGTTGAATAGATTTTCTTCTTTCTATTCTTTTTTTAATTTATAGCTCGAGAGTATCCTCAGGCCACATCTTTTCTCCTACATCAGAATTGCATTTCATACATAGATTCTTTTTTTGAATAATACCATCTCTATCTGTTGAAAAATTCTGGATTAATCCTCGATCACATAGGATTTCAGATCTACAATCAAGGCAATAAAAATATCTTCCTTTTTGTTTTGGAGACCACAAATATTTACTACAGGAAGCACATCTATTTCGAAAATCACATTTAAGATGTTGAGCGATAATGACCATTTCATCTCTCCTCTCTTTTCATGAGCCAATCATGATAGTCTCTTTTACGTCGTCTTTCTTTTCGCTCTTTTTCAGCTTCTGAATCACCCATTTCTTCTTTGAATTCAGATTTTATTATTTTCTGCATTTTTTCGAAATCCTGACGTTTCGAAGAAAGACCGCAATCTAAACATACCATGAAGGGAGCTTTATATTTCATTTCTCCTCCGCAATCAGGACATCTAGCCAATTCATATTCACCTTTGTAATCAATCAACAATATGCACTAAACAATATAAAAATTAACTTATTGTACCAATAATATTGAATTGATATCGGTAAGTAGAAATGCTCAAATCTGTAAATTCTGGATTTTGGTGCACGCACCGGGACTCGAACCCGGGTCAGCAGCGTGGGAGGCTGCGGTCCTACCACTAGACTATACGTGCTTGCAGTAATCCTTGAAAGATTACTTTTATTTGTTTCTCTTCTATCTCAAGTATTGAAGCAATTCTAATGAAAGAAATACGTATATTTTGGAAACAGTTTTATATTTATTTGTTAATAATTATGTAAATCGGAGATTTTGAAATGTCAAGAAAATATTTTTGTCCAAATTGTGGAGCTTCTCTTGAAGAGGGTGTGAAATTTTGTCCTAACTGCGGACATTCCACAGACTCATCAACTCAAGCACCTCCTCAACAACCTATAGTGCAACAATCAGGACCATATGCTCCTGCACAACCAATGCCTCAACAAGTAGTCCATGTACATACTGGTGCTCCAGTATATTCAGGACCATCTCAATATAATAGAACAACAGTACTACTTCTGCTCTTATTTCTGGGAGGATTTGGTGCACATCAATTCTACGTAGGTAAAGGCGGAACTGGAGTTTTATACATCTTCCTGTGGTTCTTTATGATAACACCGATTCTTCTATTTATTGATTTCATCATGATTCTATCAGGTAGTTTTAAAGATGATAGAGGGTTGATGATTGTTAATTGGTGATGTAATAATTAGGAGTGAAAAGCTCCTATTTTTCTTCTTTTATTACTTTTTGTTTTTCTTAATCTTATTATAGATACTACATTGACTTCTGTGATCTACACAACAAAAATCTTTTTCCAGACTTATAAATAGCTTCGTAAAATTTTCTTCACATTCCTGATAGCAACGAAGCTAAGGTTTCTATGAATGTTTTGATCTCTTCTTCTGTATTATAAATGTGAGTTGATGTCCTTACTAAATCATTGTATTTCTGTTCATACATAAATAGATGAGAACAAAGAGCTCCACTACGTACTACAATTTTTCTCGTTTCTTCCAAGACCATTGCTATGTCATGTGATTCGAATGAATCACTTCCAAATGAAATTATTGGACCATAGCTTACATTCTCAATTTCCATTAGTTTTATGTTTTGAATATTTCTTAATTCATCTCTTAGAATATTATTCAGTTTTCTTTCATGTTCTTCTATTTTTGTAAAACCGATGTCAGATAGCATTTTAAGACTATTAACCATAGCTATAATTCCAGCAATGTTTACAATTCCTGCTTCAAATTTAGAACCAGATCCTCCTAAATGGAACATGTGCTCTTCCAAAGCAAGAACAGAACCATTACCTACAATTAAAGGTTCCATCCGATTTTCAATTTCGTGGGATAAGATCTGGAATGCTATTCCTTGAGGACCTAAGGCTCCAATACAACCTGAACCAAAGGCAATATCAGGAGCAATACCTTTCAGATCAATATTCTCATGTCCTACAGAGTGACTTACATCTAGAATAAAAATTGCTTCTGTTTCTTTACATAGTTTTGCTATTTGTTTCCAATCTCGTTTTACTCCATTTGTAACTGTTAAGGAGGAAAGCAAAACTATTTTGTCTTGTTTATCATCACCCAATTTAGTCTCCAAAGTGGATATAAGATTAGCTTCTTCTTCAATGGTAATATAGTCAATGTCTGCATTAAAACTCTCATGGACACGAATAACAGGAGCGAGTATTGAGTGATCTTCCAAAAAACTTGTTATTATCTTACTCTTTTTTATGACGTCAAGAGAATAGAGCGCATTTATTAGAGTACTTTCTTTTGACGGGAGGAAGGAAACTTGATTATTCTCTATATTAAGAATATCAGCAAACATTTTTCGATTATCTTCAAGAATATTAGTGCAATTTATTGCATCCTGACTCATACTTCGGACAGGAACTCCTCCTATCTCTTGATAAAATTCACACATCATGTTCAAGGAAGAAATAGGCATTTTTCCTATAGTTGCAGAATCTAGATAGATTTTATCCTCTTGAAGATTAAATTCGATTCCAAATCTTGTCAATGTCATAGCTACTAAAACAAACGGAAGATGAGTTTTAAAGTATTACTCGAAACAAACATGAAGTGAGTATGAAAGCAGTTCGAATTTACTAATAGTTTAAACCGAAAATTTGTTAAAGCTTAAGAATTTATACTTTATATAGGAATGATCGAAAGGCATTTGGTTTAGCACAGCTATGAAATCAAGAAGCTTATGAGACCTATAATTTATTCATATTTCATCCATAATTGAATGTAAAATTTCATTGAATGCTTTTATTTCTTCCTTTGTATTGTAAAGATGAGTTGATATTTGTAGAATTGAATCTTTTTTAATTTCATTCATAAAAAGATG
>JAGLRO010000243.1 GCA_023136245.1 Candidatus Heimdallarchaeota archaeon | reverse complement strand
AGCTATGGAGTCAACACAATTTGGGAAGGTTATGCAGTTGGAACAACAGAAGGTTGTCTTTCATCTAGCTTGAATACAGTTTACGGGGCAAATTCTTTCTTTGTTGTTACAGAAGCTGGTGATAGAAAAACTTCTTTTGATTTTGTGACAGGAAGGAAAATACAATCCGTGAAAAAAATAGCTCAAAATGCACTAACTAAAGCAATTAACTCGCTTGGTTCAAAAGCATTTGGAGGAACAGAAGTCCTTCCTACAGTTTGGGAACCTAGAGAAGCATCATCTTTCTTAATGTTTGCTTTCTTTAATTGTCTTTCAGGCACTACTTATGTTGAAAAAAGCAATCCATGGAGAGAAAAACTCAACGAACAAGTTGCAGTTAAAGAATTCACTCTGATTGATGATGGTCAAAAACCAGATACATCTGCATGTCGTGCAATTGATGCTGAGGGAATACCAAAACAGACTACTACAGCAATTGAAAATGGAATTTTGAAAACTTTTCTTTTTGATAAAATGTACGGTCAAGCAGCAGGTTTTGCATCAACCGGTAATGCTAGTCGTGGAGGAATCTTTGGTGGAGTTGCATATGAAAATATACCATCTGTAGGGCCAAATAAAATGCTAATCAATGAAGGATCGAAAAGTCTTGACGAACAGATTAGTGAAATAGATAAAGGAATTCTAATTAGTGGAGAACCTATTGGAATGTTCACAGCTAATCCAGTTACTGGAGATTTCAGTATAACATGCAGCGAAGCATTTCTGATTCTCAAGGGTGAAAAAACTGATTCACTGAAAACTATCAGTATAGCTGGAAATTACTTTGATACACTGAATAACATAAGATCCTTAGGAAATGATAGAGAAGAAACAGGTGGACCATTAGATGCACCATCTATGACATTAATGAACCACACAATCTCAGATTAAAGATAAATCCTCATCTTTTTTCTGCTTTTTTTCTTTAGATCTTTCAATATGTTTTGGATAATTTTATAAATATCTCGTACCAAAAAAGTTCAATTAAAAAAAACTTTAACTAAAGAGGTTAATCAAAGAATTTGTAAACAAAAATATTGAGCACTTTTGACCAGCACTTTAAAAAATGTGCTCAATCAAGTCAAGGTGAAAACACACAAGGTGAGAAAAAATGGATAATGAATATATTTTTGATCTGTTGCACAAAGCAACAGAATTTGGCAACAAAAACGGTGCAGATTTTGTTGAAGCTAGATATGATGATTTAACTTTAACAACAATTAACTACACTAATGATCAAGTGAAAGAATCCTCAACAAAGCAAAGAAGAGGATTAGGAGTAATGACATATGTCAATGGCTCACCAGGTTATTCTTTCACACCAGATATATCCTTAGAAGCAATAAAGAACTCAACAATTCGTGCACTAGGAATTGCTAAAGCTACTGATCCTTTAAACAAGATGAAAATTTCTTATGACGATAGACCAGTTATCAAGGATTCAATAGAACATAAAGTGAAAATTCATCCACGAACTGTGGAATTTGATGAGAAATTAGATATGCTAAAGAGAGGTGTTTCAGCTGCAAAGGAAAAAATAGATGCCCAATCAACCATTGGATTATGGGGAGAACTATGGGGTGATAAATTGTTTGTAAACTCTGAAGGCTCAGAAATATACTGGACTCCTAATCTAGTTGATTTTAGAATTACAGCAATAGCGATGACTGAAACCACACAAGCTCGAGGAGGAGATGCAATTGGACAATCTCAAGGAATGGAGCTGTTTGAAAAAGAAAGATACTCTCCTGAAACAATAGGTAAAAACGCAGGAATATGGTGCAAAGAACAAACAGAAGCTGTTGCAGCTCCACCAGGAAAACACAGAGCATTGGTAGGTCCAAGGATGGGTGGAGTATTAGCACACGAATCTTTTGGACATCTTAGTGAATCTGATTTTGTTGTAACAGGTATGTCACCTATAGCTGATAGGCTAGGTGAACAACTAGGCAGTGAGCATGCTACAATCATTGATGAAGGGATTAGCGATTATGGAGGTTTCTTCTTGCCATATGATGATCAAGGAACAAAGACAGGTAAAACTACACTAATGGATAAAGGAACACTAATTGGTTATTTACATGACCGTGGTTCATCCAATAAAATGAATACAGCAACAACAGGAAACAGTAGAGCAATTACTTTCATGTATCCTCCTATACCCAGAATGAAGAATACTTATTTCAAACCTGGAGAACTAACATTTGAGGAAGCAGTTGAACTAGTAGGAGATGGTATTTATACCGCAGGTACTTCAGGCGGTCAAGCTGATCTGGACGGAACATTTCTCTTCAAGTGCAGTCGAGGTTATTTAATAGAAAATGGTGAAATAACCAAACCAATGAAAGACGCAGCTTTATCTGGTCAAATTCTAGATTTCATTCAACAAATCGTAGGTGTAACAAAAACTATGGAACTGTTTACCTCGTACTTCGGAGGTTGTGGTAAAGGTGGACAATATCCCCTCCCAGTCGGATTAGGTGGACCTGATTTAGTTGTCGATGAAGTCTTAGTAGGTGGTGAATGAAATGGTATTAGAAAAAGTACGTTCTGAAATTTTAGAAGTTGCAGATTTATCAATGAAATATGCCCGTGATCTTAACATTCCTTCAGCAGAATCATTTGTTATAAAGAAATCTCTAACTAACGTTGAATATTCAAAAGGAAAAACTGAGAGTAGAGACGGAATGGTACAAGGTGTGGGAATCCGTGTTGCAGATGGTAAGAAAGTAGGATTTGCAACTTGTTCAGGTTTTGCACCTGAGTCTCTTAAACAATCTCTTGAAAATGCTTACAAAATAGCTAGGAATCGACCTGAAGATCCCCGTTTTGAAAGCTTTGTCTCTGATAGCATCCATGGTAAAGAAGGTGTTCTCGATCCTGATATACCTCAACTAACAAGCGAATCTCAAGTTGAGAAACTAAGAGTACTTGTTCAGGAATGCGAAATTGAAGATCAGCGAATTGTAGGTATGAATTTATCCGCTGAAACAGAATGGGGCGGGTATGCAGTAGCAACTACAGAAGGGTGCATGGTATCATCTATGAAGACCATTCACGTAGGCACTGCTTATATTGTTGCAATGGCAGAAGGTGACCGTTCAACAGCTTTCGATTTCGTAGTTGGAAGATCTGTTCAAGATTTTGCTGGAGTTGGTACCAGAGCAATAGAAAGTGCGTTCAAACATTTAGGTTCAAAACCTTTAGGAGATACTCTTAAAGTTCCAACTGTTTGGCATCCACTTTCAGCTTCTTATCTACTTAGTACTGCTTTATCAGTTGGATTGAATGGAGGAACAGTTGTTGAAAAACAAAATCCCCTAGGGAGTAAACTCGACCAACAAATCGCAACAACAGCTTTGCAACTGAACGACGATGGACAAATTCCAACCAAGGCTTCCACTGATGCCGTTGATGCAGAAGGAACAACGATGCATAAAACAGAGATTATCAAGGATGGTGTCCTTAAGAGCTTCCTTTTTGACAACTTTTATGGTCCTGCATATGGAGGAAAAAGTACAGGAAATGCTCACAGAAATGAACCAACCGAATATGAATCAATACCTACAATAGGACCAAATAAATTAATCATTGTTCCTGGACAGAAAGATTTAGAGCAACAATTAGCTGATTGTGATAAAGCTATCTATATAGAAGGTATGCCGATGGGAATGGGTCACAGCAATATGATAACTGGAGATTTTTCAGTTACAGCTACAAATGCTTATCTGGTTGAGAAAGGTGAAATTGTTCATCCTGTTAAACCAGTAAGTATTGCTGGTAACTTCTTCAAATCATTGATGGACATTGAACAAATAGGTTCAGATGTTATCGATCTACCCTTCCCTCTAGAATCTACAACATTGACAATACATAATCATACTATAACAGGATAATTTTTTTCCTGTTTTTTTTCAATTTTTTACTATCTTATCTAGAGAAAAACATCAGTTTTTTTTTTTTCTAGAAATTTCTTAGAAAACATAA
>JAGLRO010000242.1 GCA_023136245.1 Candidatus Heimdallarchaeota archaeon | reverse complement strand
AAAGGAAAACCTTTAGCTTTAATGGCAATTCTCTGCACTCTTTCGGTATTTTTCTCTGCAATTATAAATAATATACTTACTGTAATGATTTTGATTCCATTAACAATTACTATCTCTCGTATTTTAAATATTGATCCAACGCCTTACATAATAACTGAAGCAATAATGGTTAATATAGGAGGAACCTTCTTTTCAATTTCCTCCATACCAAATATTCTTATTGTTACAGAATCAGAAATTAAATTCAATGAATTTTTTATCAATGTTGGATTGTTTTCCATCTTAATTGCAGGAATAACAATTGCTTTCTTTTTCTTTCTTTATAGACAACAATTAAGACAACCAGGAAAAACATTAATTTCAGCTTTAGATGACTTCAATGTATGGAACTTTGTTCAAAGTCGAAGGCTTCTGTATTTCTCAATGGGGTCTATAGTACTGATGATGGTAGGATTCGTCGCTATCCCTCCAGATATAATTCCACCTGATATCATAGCTTTATCTATTGCAATGATTTTAGCAATTTTCAGCTCCTTTAATGGAATTAAACCATCAGAAATTATGAAAAAATTCGATATTGAACTTATACTTTATTTACTCGGGATTTTTGTTATAGCGGGAGCATTAGAGGTAGTGGGAGTTATAGATCTCATTGGTAATGTTTTAAAGAATATTGCTGCTAACAATCCAACATTCCAATTGATTGTTGTGATTTGGATTTCAGCATTTCTAAGTTCTTTAATCGATAACATACCAATTACAAAAATACTAATTCCAATTGTTGGAGTTATGTCAACAGGAAATAATTATTTCTATGCTCTTTCATTTGGAGCAAATTGGGGAGATAACCTAACACCTCTAGGAGATAATATTCTTGTTCTTAATATAGCTGAGCAGAATAAGAGACCAATCAAAATGAAAACATTCTGGAAACTAGGATTTTCTACAACAATTCTGCAATTGATATTAGTATCGATTTATTTCACGCTATTATCTTCAAGTACTTATCTGATTGGTCTAGTTGCGATAATAGTAATTTTTGCAATGCTTGGAATAGTTTTTATATTTTCAAAGTATGGTAATGACCAGATAAAATCATACTTGAGTAGAGGCATTAATAGATTCAGATCAATAGTTATATCTTAATGTGAGAAAAATGGTATTAAAAACAATAGAAAGGATAAGAAGAACACTACCAGAAGTTGAACATATAGTTATGTTCTATAACGATGGAACAGTTTATCAAACAACTTTTGAGCAATTTGAAGAATCAGTCAATATTCCAAAAGTTGGAGAGGATCTTTCGAAAATTCTTTCATCTTTCCGCGGCTTGTATGATTTATGTAATTACAAATACAAAGGATATCATCAGATTCTCTTTGATACTGATGACATTGATATTATAGTTATAAAACTAGGAGAGGATACTAATTTAGCTTTATTCTTCCGAAAAACTGTTGAAGAAGGGGAACTACACATAGAATCTATCCAGAAGTATATTACTAAAATAGGAAAAATAATAGATATTGGAAGAATAGATCTAGTTGAACAGAAAATTAGAACGACAGAAGGAGCTTTGATAAAATTATATGAACAAATGGAAGAAAAACTTGAGAAACAAAAAGAAGTACATAGTCTGCTTGGTGCATCAATGGATGAAATGAAGAGCATAGAAAAAATAGAAAAAGAGATCGAAGAGCTAACAAGTAGTATTAAGAAATGTGAAATAGAAAAAGATCAAAGGATAGAAGAAATTTCTAAACTCGAAGAGAAAATTAGTTCAGAGGAAGAAAGAAAAGTCTTGGTTAATAAAGAACTCAAACTCAAAAGAGTGAACCTAAAAGAGTTGAATAAGAGACTTCAAGAAAAAAAGGAAAAGCAAGAGATTTTAGAGAATAAAGATGAGGAGGATAGGGATGAGGAGAAAATATTAGAAATTTCAAAAGAGGTATCGGAACTAAATGATCATATCTTAAATGCTCAACAAAAAGTCAAAGATAAAGAAGAGGAATTGAAGTATTTAAAGAATAAACTAGAAGAAGATAAGAATAGAACTATACTAGTCGAAGAGGAAAAAACGATAAAAGAAGAAACAATTCAAGATTTATATAAAGAATTAGAAGAAAAAATAGAGAAAGAAAGAAAACTGAAAGAAGTAGATGAGATCAAGAAAGATGTTGATAAAATAGAAGAAATTGAAAAAGAGATTAATGATATAAATAATCAAATCGAACATGTAAAACAGACTTCAGAAGACAAAAATAAATACATGAAAAATCTAGAATCAAAGATAGAAGAGATGGAGAAACAAATTTCTAAACTTGAAAAAATCAAAGAAGAAATTGAAAAAGAAGTTTATGAATTAAAATGTGATGTTGATGAAAATACAGATAAAATCGAAGATTTAAGAACTCAACTAAAGCTAGAGACTGATGAAAAGAAAATCAAAAAAATAGAAAAAGAAATTGAAAAGTTAGAAGATGAAATAAATCAGTGCCAAGAAGATATGGATAAGGATCTAGAGCAAATAGCGAGAACCAAAGAAGAACTGGAAGAATTATTAGATGAAATGAAAGCTGAAAATAAAACACTAGAAAGATCTCAAAAAGAACTAGATCTAAAGAACCAGCAATTAGAAGCTTTATACAAAGAACTAGAAGCTGAATTGGAGATTCAAAAATCATTAACATTTTACAAAGAGAGAGAAGAGGATTACAAGAAAGCAAGTAAAATCTCAAAAGAGATTGATGATTTGGATTCTGAAATAAAAAAACTAAAAGAAGATATTAGTGAAAGAACTAAAGAATTAGAGAAACTTTACGAAAGAATAGAAGAAAAAACATGATCCAGCTAGTACAAGAACAATGGTAAAGGAGGAGGTAATTCTATGAATAAATCTCGTGCTCAATGGGAAATGTTGAACTTGATTCGTAAGGAGAAATTTAGTTTAATTTTACCTTTAACTATGAGAAAAAACAATGTGATATGTGGATTCATGCTATGAGAGAGGATAATCCTGTTATTTTCAAAGATATTATTGGTCAAATTTAGGCTTGAACAGCACCTATGAAATTGATGAAGATTCAGGTTTTGTTGACCTATATCCTCTATCTTCTCCTTTGATCTGATTTTATTTCTATATCAGCAATAATAAACAGACAAGCTTAAATTGAGATGAGAAATTCCAAGAGTGTGATAGATTTAATAAAACTTCGAGATGCTTGTGAAGATTCATATCATCTTCTTACATCTAAAGATGGTACTGAACTTTTTCTTCGAGAATGGAGGGCAACCCAAATATCAACTACTTCCTTTCTCATTTTTCACGGAATTACTGCACATAGCGGATTATATGGAATGATTGGTAAGCGTCTCTCTGAAATGGGGTATTCCACATATGGTCTAGATTTGAGGGGTCATGGATTATCAGAAGGACCTCGTGGTGATTATGTTAGCAAGAACAAACTCTCTGAAGATATCAAAGCAGCTCTTGATTTCATTAAGTCAAAACATGAAAAAATAGTTCTAATTGGACATAGTCTAGGAGTTGTTACTAGTGCAATAACTGTAAACCTATTCCCAGAGCTAGTAAATGGTTTAATTTTTCTAAGTGCAGCAAGACAGGTGAGAGAAGGAGCTTATGCAAAAAGAGCATTTACCACAACGGTTAAGATTCTATTTTGGTCCATTTTTAAACCCAGCAAACAAGTAATCCACTATT
>JAGLRO010000241.1 GCA_023136245.1 Candidatus Heimdallarchaeota archaeon | reverse complement strand
CCTTAGATGCTCAAAATCAGATTTATACTCCATTTTATCTAATCAGCGGATATTTGCAGGATCATCTTTTACAACCTATGGAAGGTACATTACTTACTCTGCAGATTAATGGGTCTTTCTATCAAACAGCGTTAAGTGATGTTTTCGGTTATTATGAATTCAATATTACTTTAGAACCTGGAACCTATGCACTCGATATTATCTTTCTGGGAGATAGTAATTATTTAGGTTCCAATGAATCTCGTTTGGTTCATATCTGGAAAATAGATACAGTCTTACAGGGTGTTGTACTCTGGCAAAACTTGACTTTGATAATTGATGCATATCTAAATGACTCCTATGATAATCCTCTTCAGAACATGGTTATTGAGTTCTATTTGAATGGTTCCTTAGAAGGTCAAAACCAAACTGACAGCTCAGGATATACTCAATTTCTAATCTCTGATGTTCTCCCTGGTGTATATGAAATAGAGATAGTTTTTAGAGGAGATGATATTCATGAACAATCTTCTCAATTAATTGTGATGGAACAACAGAAAGAACAAACAGAGCTAATTGTGAAGATCTATGAAGGAATCTATGCAACTCTTGCTACAAGAATTGAGATTCGATTAACATCAAACAATCTTCCACTTGAGAATCAGAATATTCTTCTCAGAATAAATGGTCAAGACATCTTTGGATTGACAAACAGCTCAGGTTATGTATTAATCTCACTAGATCTTTTTTCTGATGCGAGTTTCTACAACCTTGAGATATTTTATGCTGGAGATAGTGTTTATTCTTCAATTTTTTATAATAGCAATTTTAGTATACTAAAAGCTCAAACATCAATAGATTTGAGTTTCTATTATCAGAATTATCAACCGTGGTTGAGTGGTTTATTACAAGGACCTACTTTATTAAGTACAGAAACTGTTACGATTAAAGTTAATGATACAGTTTATTTGGTTCTGATAACAGATAGTCTCGGAGAGTTTCTAACTCAGATTGGTTTAGTTGCGGGAAATTATTTAGTAACAGTGAGTTTTGATGGAAGCAATAACTATCATGCAACATCTACTTCAATCGAAATAACAATTTTCAAAACTCCAACTCAGATTTTATTCGATGGAGATTTTAATCAGACTTTTAGTACAGAGTTTATCATTGAAATTCAACTACTGGACATTCTTGGGAATCCAATGCAAGCAGATATTATTATTTCTCTTGATGGAAACTACTATGTAACTGTTTCAACTAATACCATGGGATTTGCTTTTATCACACTACTGTCAGATATACCTGTTGACTTTCATCAAATCACAGTAACCTATCAAGGAGATGGTTTTTACTATCAATCCTCGAAGATTATTGATTTTTATACGAAATACAGCATCGAATTAGTCGATTTAGTATCTCTTCCTTCATCTTATGGGCAAGAAGGCATCATAGAAGGGAAAATAAACACATTTAGAGGACTTTTGCAAGGAGTAGATATAAATTTACTAATAAATGGAGAAAATCTCCTTGTACAAGCAGATTCTCAAGGTTATTTCATTTTTTATCTAAATCAAAACCTAGAAGCAGGAACATATTTAGCTCAAATTAGAGTTGATGAAAACATCGGAATTCTATATTTCGAATTTTCGTTTTCAATTGATAGGGATAAAGGACCAGTAGATATAACTGTAAATCCTCTGGTGATGGTGTTTAACAAAGTTACAATCATTGGAGGAACTGTCGCTTTTCAAGGAGATGAAATATCTAACGCTCTAGTATCTATTCACATAAACGGTAATAATTTTGGTTCTATTGTTACAGATATAGATGGGAATTTTATTATTCCCAATGAATGGATGCAATTATCTCCGGGAACATATAATTTGACTATTTTTGTAATTTTAAATGATCCAAATATAGAAGATACAGTAGTAGAATTTGCTTTTGAGATTCTAAAGGATAATCCTGAGTCAATGATTGCATGGGAGAATAATGTTGTAGAAGAGGAATTGGTTCTTATAATTACTTTCATAGATTCAAACGGACAGTTAATCCCATTTCATGAATTTTCAGTTGAGGTAAATGGAACCATCATTGCAGGTATTACTGATGGAAATGGTTACAATCAAATATTCTATCCTATATTAAGTGGTAACATTCTCGTGATAGAAGTCTATTCTGAAGAATCTATATATTATTTTGAATATCTTTCATCTTTCAATATTCCAGTTGAAAAATGTGATAGCTATCTCAAATTAGAAAATAACAAAGTTTACTATAATAGTACCTCTGGTATCACTCTGACATTGTTATCTAAAAACAACAATTCAATAGAAAACGCTTTGATTTTAGTATATATTGATCAAAAAGAATACATTTACTATACAAATTCTTCAGGTCAAATTTCAATAAATATCATGGGTTTGAATGTCGGGAATTATTCTCTAGCTATCTACTTTGAAGGGAACCTAAGTTATAACTTTACAAAACTTGAGTTTAATGCTGAAATTATCCCTCAAACTACGATAATCAATTATGTAAAGGAAGAAAATCAGATTGTTATAGAATTGCTGGATGGAGAAAACAGAAGCCTTTCTAACAAGGACATTCTAGTCCAATATGTTGATAGTGATAGAAATACACTAAATGAAGAGACACTTACAACTGATCAATTTGGAAGAATTACAATTGTGCTGAATTTCAATGAAATATCAAGACAAACAAAATCCTTGAATCTACTATTTGAAGGAGATAATCTATATAAAAAATACGAAATATTGGTAACATTGCTAGATTTGATAAATCAGAGTAAGAATCTACTTGCTTCATCTGGAGCTCTTCAAACGACGTTGGCAATATTAGGATTGTTTGGTTTAGTCAGTTTAAGACATCTGTTAAGACGAAAAAAGAAATTCTCAAAATAACAGCATAACATTTTTATTAAGTAAAAATTATACTTTTATCAGATATTCATAGTGGGATAGTTATGAGTGAAGAAGAAGAAGAACAAGAAAAGAAAAGATTACCCGATGATGTAACAAAGGAATTACTCTCGAAAACTGGAGAAACCAGTTCTGATGTGAGTGAGGTTGCAGAGAAACTTGAAGGTAAAATACCTACTAAACCAAAAGAAGAAGAAGAAGAAGAGGAATAATCTCGTCTTCATACTTTCTTATTTTATTTATACGTAAAGGGAATTTTTAAAAGATAAAAATCTCAATAGGGAACAGTTTAAATAGTAGACTGAAAGAAGGTTGAGATAAAAGAGCAACTATGTTCTTGTGATTTCAGCTATATTATTTATAAATGCTATAATGAAACTCTGAAATATTGAAAATGGGCGTAAAAAATCAATGATTCCAAAAGAAAGATACAAGGACATGATGACTGCAAATCGAGCTGTTGCAATTGCAGCGGTTAGATCGAAACCGGAAGTTGTAGCAGCATACCCAATAGCTCCTCAAACAGAAATTGTGGAGTATCTAGCTGATTATATTTCTCACGGGGATTTTCTAGCAGAATATGTTAATGTTGAGAGTGAACATAGCGCAATGACAATATGTGTTGCAGCTGAAGGGACAGGAGTACGAACGTTTACAGCAACAGCTTCTCAAGGATTGGCATACATGCATGAAGTAGTTTCAGCTTGTGGAGGAATGAGGCTTCCTGTTTGTATGTTCGTTGCTAATCGTACCTTGATGTCTCCGGGAGGTATCTGGCCTGAATACAGCGACACAATGCCAGAACGTGATGCTTCTTGGCTACAAGTTTATGTTGAAGATAATCAAGAAGTGTTTGACATGATCATTCAAGCATACA
>JAGLRO010000240.1 GCA_023136245.1 Candidatus Heimdallarchaeota archaeon | reverse complement strand
GAACACTAGCAGTTCGAGCAATACCACCGACTTTGCGGACATCGTAGGGTAATTTATCTAAAACCATGACTGAAACAGCACCAGCTTTTTCAGCAATTCTAGCCTGTTCAGCGTTGGTGACATCCATAACAACACCACCTTTGAGCATGTCAGCAAAACCGTATTTAACACGAACAGTACCTTTAATTTCTCCATCTAATTCTATTTCTCCAATACGTTTGTAATCCCAATAATCTTTCATGTGATAACCTCAATAACTATTCAAGTTGAATCTGGAATATTCCTTTTTATCTTTTTTGGTTTGAAGATATATGCATATTTATAAAAATTATTAAAAAATGAAAATATATTTAATTATATGTAATCTATTAGATCTTTCATTTTATCTAATGTTTCGAAACCTTTTTTGGTTAACTCAAACGTTTTTCGTTTCCCAACCCTTTCAGTTTTTTGAACTTTAATTAAACCCTTTTTTTCTAATTCATTTAAATGCTGATAAATTGATTGAAAATGTCCAAATTTTCCTTTTCCTAAAGAAACCCAGATTGAATATCCATAATTAGCTTTTTTACTTGCAATGAGATTTAAAATTTCAAATTTAGTAGTTGAGCTTTCTGACAATCCCCAAACAACTTTCTTCTTCCCTCTTAATTGAGATGCAAATATGTTAAGAGCATTAAATCCGGAACCTGTTAAAATCGATATACTACTCATTGGAGAGATTTTTTCTTCCTCTATTAATAATCTTGATGCAGCTAAGACAGAAGCTGAAGCTGGTTCAATGAATAATCCCTCTGTTTTAGCTATATTTAGAGCTTCTTCTATCATTGTTCCAGCTTTAACCTGTATTTCCTTTCCTTTTGTTTTCTTGAGAATATCTTCTACTTCACTAACAATGAAAGGTTGTTTCATTTCCAAGGATTCGGCAAGGTAAGCTGTCTTCGTCTTCTCTAAAGAAACAGCATAAATTCTAGGAAAATCTTCAATCCAATTAGATTCAATGGCATCTTCTAAACCTCTATAAATTGAGTAAACAAGGGATCCTGAACCTCTGGGAACAATTATGGAATCAACATAATCCTTCTGTAAGATTATTTCTAGACTGATAGTTTTTTGACCTTCTATCGTAAGAAGGTTTCTCTCAGGAGAAGCAAAATATGCTTTTTCTTCTTTTGCTATTTTTTCTGATACAGAAATTGCTTCATGAAGCGTTTCTCCTTGTTCAATAACTTTACTTCCATATAGTTTCATTTGTTCTATTTTCGCAAGCTCAAGATTTTGTGGAATAACGTTTATTGGTTTTATTCCTGCTTTAGCTGCATACGCAGAAAGGCTGATACTAAACGAACCAGTACTAGCACCAACAATGGTTGAAACGTTGTTTTGATATGCATCAGATAGAATTAAAGAACATGCTCTGTCTCTGAAAGTTCCAGTCGGATTTCTAAACTCAAGTTTAATGTTTAAATCTGCTAAATCAGGATCTTTACTCATCTGAAGCAGAGGAGTGTTCCCCTCAGCAAGGGAAATAGGTCTATTGAATTTTGGTAGAAAAGAACTTAGAGACCACATAGATGTGAGATTAATTGTAGATGGAGATGAACCATTTATTGCTGGTATAGTTATAAGACCATCACATTTAGGACAACGAATTAATGGATTAGCGTACTGCTCTTTGCATTTGATACAAGTAGGTTGATTAATCCACATCTGTTCTTGTATTGCTTTATATAATATAACTATTTTGTTGACAATTAAGAGAGAAAGGAACTACAGACCTTCTATTCCAATAGGATTCTCTTTTTTATCAACTTCTATATCACAAGCACATAATTCCGACAGGATTTCTTCTAATTGGAAAGAGATTGGATCTTCAAAATTTAGATAAAAATCAATATTTTGCTTTAAAAGATAATCAACAAGTTGTAACAATAGCTGTTTTTCCTTAGCTGAATGAACTACTACATGCATGAATACTCTTTTCACTCATAACAGAAAAACTTTTCCCAAATCACTTATTAGACTGCTTTAGAAAGATAATTGATTTTTAGTAACCCAGAAAATTATATAAATAAGTTAAATCCTTGCATACTAAATTAAAGATGTGATAATAAATGCCTGAAAAAATATGGTCCTATTGTGAAGGGATTCCTGACACAGTGGACATTCCGGAAATGAAAGTAGTAGATATGTTCAGAAAAACAGTGGATAAGTTTCCTGACAGAGACATGATAGAATTCTTAGGAAAATTCAAATCTTATCCTCAAATTGATGAAGAAATTAATAGATTTGCAAATTCACTGAAAGACTTAGGAGTAAAGAAAGGTGATAGAGTAGCATGTTTAATGCCCAACTGCCCACAATATGTTGTAGTATTTTTTGCAACAAATTCTCTGGGGGCAATTTTCACCGCAATTAGCTCTCTTTACACTCCAAAGGAAATTAGATATCAATTACAAGATAGTGGAACGAAAGTTGTAGTCACACTGGATCTATTTCTAGATAGTATCAGAGAAGTAATAGACGATACAGAAGTAGAAACTGTAATAGTATCTTCAATAGCTGATGAATTATCAGCAATCAAGAGCTTTCTTTATAGAAAAGTGATAGGAAGAAAGAATCCAAAAGTAAACGACGAATTGATTTACTCTGATCTATTGAAAAAAGGAAA
>JAGLRO010000024.1 GCA_023136245.1 Candidatus Heimdallarchaeota archaeon | reverse complement strand
AGACCCTTTTTAATATAATAGTCAGCTCCCAAATTTAGTGCTTCAATTGCAACTTCTTCTCTCCCTCTACCAGTGAAAATTATGAATGGTATATCGTTCTTTTCCTTCCTTAGCTTTTCCAATAGCTGGAGTCCACTTAAATTTGGCATCTGATAATCAGAAACCAATACATCATAATTTCCTTTGGCAAGTAAATCAAATACTCTTTCAGTGGATGTTGTTCCTTCAACTATTATCTTTTTATCTGAATATTTTTCTAAAAAGATTCTGGATAATTCGATGAAATCCTCTTCATCATCAACATGAAGAACTTTGATAATTTCTTTTGAATTGTTCGATTTCAATAATTCTTATCTCCATTAACTAATTGTTGTGTGTTTTTCTAGGACAAAAAGCCAAAGAATTACCAGAAACACATCCCTATTTGATTAATATATTAGTACAGTATCTTATAATTTAAGTCTTTTTAAAAAACTGAACAAATTGTTGAATCATCTAGCTTTTGCGTAGTTTTAACCGCTTTTTATCTACGAATTCGTGTTTCGATAAGACGTAGGTTTTAAGACTATTTTTCAATCTTTGAGTATCATGTACTAATTTTTTTTGAAGATAAATTAAAATACAAGCTACATTCAACTTACTGCATGAAAAAAGTCTATGTTGGAATGGCTGCTGTTATTGAAAAAGACAATCAAATTTTGATTTTGAAAAGGTCAGCTGAAAGAGATTTTGAACCTGAAATGTGGGAAACAGTGACTGGAAGATTAGAAGCTGATGAATCTCCTGTAAGGGGAGTTGAAAGGGAAGCGGAAGAGGAAGTTGGATTAAAGGTTAAGGTGCAATATCCTCTTGATATTGGTTTCTTCTATAGGGGGAGTAAAGATTTTCCAATGGTGTTTATTTCCTTCTATTGTAAATATATTGAGGGCGAAGTTAACATCTCGTGGGAACACTCCGAATACAAATGGATCTCTTTGGATGAAGCTATTGATTTAGCAGATTTACAACATTTTCATGTTATGTTTAAGAATTTAAAAGAACTAAAGAAAAGACTCCCAGATGATTTTATCTTTGAATTTTCGTCATTTAGTCAATCTTAAGTGTATCATCACATTCTTTGTCTTCTTGTTTTACTGGAGATTTGTTATCAGCATAACTACAAAAAACGCAACAATCCTTATTTTTGGGCTCCAATACAATGTTACAGTTATTACAGACAAATCTTCTAATACATTTGTCTGTAGGCATCATAACCATTTCTTCTTCTCCACAATTTGGGCATTTGATAGTTGTCTCTAGTATGATATTCATATATAGAAGATATATTGTGTTTTTTTATACTTTGCCAAAACTACAAAATAGATTTATTAGTTCTCATAATAATTCCATAAAATCTAAAAATTTCTTAGCAACATTCAGTTTAGTATCTTCTACTAACATCTGCTCTCCTTCAGAACTTATTATAATAACACTATTTGAATCGCTTTCAAAACCAAATTCCTTAGTAGAAACATCATTTGCTACAATCATATCTGCTTTAGCGCTTTGCATTCTTTCAAGAGCAATTTTAGTTAATTCTTCAATAGGTTTTTTGTATTCAGCTTTGAATAGAATTAATTTAGAACTAGGTGAGATTTCTTTTATGATATCAGCGAGTTTTTTTGTAGGCTTTAATTTTAGTTCCCACTTATCTGAAGAAGTTGTTTTGATGTCTATCTTTTCTTCAGGTTCGAAGTCATTCATTGCTCCTACTAAAATAACATAATCGTAACTCTCTTCAGTAATTGATTTCTTGACCGTTTCCAGCATCTCTTCAGCTGATTCTGTTTTAACTGTGTCTCCTACAATGTACGGAGGTTCTACATGAGATACTCCATAAACAAGCTTGATTCTTCCTCCTCTTCTCCAGGCTTCTAATGCAATTGCATATCCCATTTTTCCTGTAGATGGATTGCTTATAAAACGAATACCATCAATAAAAGCTCTTGTTGGACCAGCTGTTATGAGAATCTTCTTGTTCTCTAAACTTTCTGTGTAAAGCTCTCTTATACATACATTCACGATTTCTTCTATTTCAGGAATCTTTGCTTTTTCCTCTTCGACACGTGGAAGAATAATTTGTACTCCCATCTGTTCAAGCTTTTGTATATTTTCTTTTATTGCAGGATTATGCATCATTACTTCATGCATTGTTGGGACAATGATTGTAGGAATTTTATTCCCAAGAGCTGTTCCAGCTATCAATGTAACGGAAGTATCCATTATCCCTGTAGCAATCTTTGATATAGAATTTGCAGTGATAGGAGCTATAAGAATAAGATCCGCCTTTTCTTTTGATAGACCTGCATATCTGACATGCTCAACTTGACCTTCAATGAGAACAATAGGTTTCTCTCCTGTAGCCCATTCAAATATCATGGGATTTATGAACTTAGCTGCTTCAGGAGACATGACTGGAATGACTTTTGCTCCATGTCTCATTAATTTTCTCGAAATTTGAGGGGCTAAGAAACAAGAGATTGAACTTGTAATGCAATGAATAATTACTTTACCTTCTAGCTCATAACCCAGCGTTCCAACTATTTCTTTAGATATGTGGGACATATGTATAAGAATAAAAAACCTAGTAAAATAAAGTTATGCTTTTAGATAATTTGGGTATGTGTAAAAAAATTGCACAAACGTGAAGCTTTTTAAATTGACATTACTAAAACTAGTTGATTTAATTATTAAAGTGATTTAAAAATGGCAAAAATCAGTGAAAAACTAAACAGAGAATTCAATGATCAAGTAGAGGAAGAACTTGAGTCAGCTTACATTTATTTAGCAATGTCTGCTTGGTTTGCAGAACGAACTTTGAACAAACTTGCAGCTTGGTTTCATAAGCAAGCTGAAGAAGAGTTTGATCATGCTATGAAATTTGTAAATTATATTTTAGATACTGGTGGTTCAGTTCATTATAAAGAACTTAAAGAACCAAAGAAAGAGTTTGAAAACATTCTGGAAATTTTAGAGATTGCATATGCTCACGAAAAACATATTACTGGTCGTATTCATCATTTATACGAAATTGCTCAAGAGGAAAAAGAATACAGTGCTTTTCCAATCCTTAATTGGTTCTTAGAGGAGCAGATTGAAGAAGAAGAGCAAACAGCAGCTTTAATTGATAAGTACAAAGGCTATCGAAACGATTTCAATTTCGACCATCATGTCAAACGTGAAGATTAAACTCTTCAACCCTTTTTTATTTTAATAAACAAACCTTTTATTTTACAAGTTTTCTTTATATTTGTGAAGAAAGAAAATTCCATTCTTATTGTAGGATTAGGCGCATTAGGCTCTGTTATTTACTCCAGATTGGATAGAAAAGGTTACAACATGGTTTGTTTAACCTCAGAAAACGGTAGAAAAATAATAAGTAAAAAGGGTTTAGTAGTTGAATTATTAGAAGATAAAACCCCTCATTTACACACTTGCGAAGTATATGATGTGCTTCCTGAAAAGTATGAATTTGGAAACGTAATTGTCGCTACTAAATCTTGGATAAATGAAACTCTTGTAGATTCTTTGAGTTCTAATCTTATCGATAATGCTTCAATCCTAATTTTTCAAAATGGTATTAGCATAGAAGAATCTTTCATTAAAGCTCAAAAAAAATGGAAAATTACTAGAACAACAACTTCTTTATCAGCTTTAAGGGAGGAGATTAATCACTCATTGGAAGCTAATGTTGGGAAAACTAGAATCGGGGGAGTTAATCATAATGACATAAAGGAAGTTTCTTCGTGGAGAGATTTATTAGTAGAAATAGGTCTTCCTACAGAAATATCTCAGAACATCCAGAAAGACATCTGGCTTAAGAGCATGGTGAATTGTTCCATTAATCCATTAGGTGCGATAACTGGTCTTGTAAATGGACAGATCATTGAAGACAATTCACTCAATTTTCTTGTTCGTAGTATAATTGAAGAAATATTACCTTTAACACCTAAGGAATTAATGATAAATTTCTATGAAGTTTATAATTTGGTTGAAACAATAGTTAAACAAACTGCGAATCATAAGTGTTCAATGCTTCAGGATATTGAAAATGAGTATAGAACTGAAATAGATACTTTGAATGGTAAAGTTGTTAAACTTGGTGCTGAAATGGGTATCGATTTACCTCTGAATTCGAAATTGGTAGAAATCGTAAAGAAATTATCAGAGGAGAATTATCCAAAGGAATTGGCAATATTAGACCTACGATCATTGTTTTAAGGTGGAAAGATGACAAAATACTGGGTAGCTTCTCATATAACTGGTTTTTTTACAATACACGATGAACATCATGATCCATTATTCCGAGGTTCAAAAGGGGCTGGTTTCTCCATATCTAGAGGAACAACTACAGAAGTAGAATATTCAGATGATAAGAATAACCACTTCTACTTCAATGGAGAAGAAGTATCAGCTGAAGTAGCAAATGTAACAAATAATGTGTTGAAACACTTTCTTGTTCTTCAAAAAACTAAAACAGAAATTAATTTTGGAATCTCGATTCACCATGAATTTGATGTTCCTCTCTCATGCGGTTATGGTGCTAGTGCATCAGGAGCTCTTGGTACTTCTTTTGCATTAAATGATCTGTTTGATATTAAACTTGATGAAAAGACTCTCTATGGTATTCCCCATATTGCTGAAATAAATGAAGGGGGAGGTTTAGGAGACATTCTCTCACTCTATCAAGGTGGTTGGGAATATAGAACTAGAGAAGGAGCACCTTTCATTGGAAAAGCAGAAAATTTTGTTCAAAATGGTTATAAAATTGCAACAGCTTCATTTGGAAAAATGAGCACAAAATCTATAATCAAAAATCAAGAATGGAAGGAAAAGATTAACCTAATAGGGAGCAATTTTGTAGAAAGTTTTGTTAATGATCCTTCTATAAGGAACTTTGCAGAGATGTCAAAAGAGTTTAGTTTCGGAACTCTACTTGTGACTCCTGAAATTATCCGTATGCATGAAATGAACCAAAACAATGAGTATCTAGTTGGTCAAATCATGCTGGGAAATGGTATCTTTATCCTTTATGACAAAAATTCAAAACTTCCTGATATAAATAATATAGTTGAAGAAGAGATCTGTTTTAGAACAGTGAAAAGAATTTGATATTAGTCATATCTATATTCTTCAGAAGGAAAGGAGGATTCTTTAACATCTTCCATGTAAGATTTTACTGCTTTTCTTATAATCTCCTGAGTATTAACATATTTCTTTACAAACTTAGGTTTCACAATATCACTTAAACCTATTAAGTCATCAATTACTAGTACTTGACCATCACAGTATTCCCCTGCTCCTATACCAATTGTTGGAACTGAAATCTCTTCTGTTATTTTTTTTCCAAGTTTCCATGGAATAGCTTCCAAAACCATCCCAAATACACCAGCATCTTCTAGCAACTTAGCATCTTTTAATAAGCGTTCTTCATCCTCAGTTTTTCTACCTTGTACTTTATATCCGCCAAACATGTTTACATAGGTAGGAGTTAGCCCAATATGTCCTAAAACGGGAATACCTATAGACTTTATAGCTTGGATATCCTCGATTCTTTCTTCTCCCCCTTCAAGTTTAACAGCTTCACAATTACCTTCTTGAATTAATCTACCAGCATTCTTAGTTTCTTCTTCAACACTCACACCAAAAGATAAGAATGGCATATCTCCAATAATTAAGGCTCTGTTTGTTCCTTTAGCTACAGCTTGAGTGTGTCTAATAGAATCTTCTAGGGTAACATTTAGTGTATTTTCATGACCTAAAATGTTCATACCCAAGGAATCTCCAACTAATATGGAATCAATACCTATTTCATCAATTATCTTTGCAATCGGATATGTATAAGCTGAAATCATGGTTATTTTCTCTCCCTCTTCTTTCATTCTAATGAAATCTTTTACAGTTATTTTTTCACTTTTCAATAATCTCACCTTTCTATTATCATTTTAATTTTTTAGTTGGATCTTCTAGCTCTCTTTTTGATAGTTTTTCAAGTCTTTCTGCTATATAAGAAATTGTTTCTTTTAAAGTTTCATAATTATTGAATTCCTTCACAAATTTCTTCAGTTCTATTTTATCTGTATCCTTTAGTTCTGTAGCTATCTCTATCATTTCAGGCAAAGCTCTTATCAAGTTATTTACAATTGTTATATTTGACCACATAGATGTTCTAGATAATGGATTCAAATCAATTGATATCACATTCTTACCCATTTTTCTTAATGCCATTGTTCTGTCACCATCTTCTAGAGGAACCATAACCACATCTGCTGAAAAAATCCCTCTTTTATCAACAATTCTTCTCAGATGAGAGAGCTCAGAAATAAATGTATGATAGGTTTGATCTAAACCTAAAATTTCATGAGCTCCAGCGTCTTTCAATACTCTTTCTATTGCTTGTTCTCTTTCAGGTTTTCTGTAAAAAAGATTAATCTCAAGTACAGCTCCTACAATCTCTGACAGCTCAACGATTTCCTTTGCACACAGAGCTGCAACATTACCATTTACACTAATAACTGGTCGTTCAGCTGTTAACAGTAAAGCAATCGCAGCTCTTTGTTGATGAACTGAAAAAGTTGGAGATTCTTCACCTAAAATATAATCAAAAGCTTCACCACGTCCATGAGCGATTAAACCTGCTTCAGCAACAA
>JAGLRO010000239.1 GCA_023136245.1 Candidatus Heimdallarchaeota archaeon | reverse complement strand
TTCGAGTAATGAATTATGAAAATATCTTGCGTAATATCCAAGATATGACCACAATTGCAGCAAAATTTCTGAAGAACAGAGAAGCTTACATTGCTAGAGTTGATTCAGAAAAGTTAGTTAAAGTTCATGGTCTTCTTTTAGGATACAGTGAATTTAATTTAGAATCCAAAAAATGGGAATTTAAGAAACCCAGAATTTTACCTCCACATTTCTCTGAGGTGTTTAGAGGTTCAGAATGCTCAGACGCATTATCTTTACTTCTAGAGGATGAAATTGGAAAACATATTGAGATTGGCAAATTGTTGATTGGAACATCAGCTTTGGATATTCCAATCAAAATTGATTTAGATTCTCTACCAATGCACCTTCAAGTTGCAGGAACAACTGGTGCTGGAAAATCATTCTTTATGTTAACCTTCATTACATCAGCTCTAAAGAACAATCTCATCAATTGGGTTAAGCAAGAAGATATTAAAAATAAAGTGTCTGTCTTCATGGTTGATGTTCATGATGAATATATGAGAGGATTACCTTTCAAAGATAAAAGAAAAGGAATTATTGATATAGCCAATTCAGTTCTTCAAGGAGGAGATGATCAATATGATGCTCTTTTTGGGGATAAATTCTATCTAACACGAGAATTAGAATCAATTCCAACTGAAATGCAAAAAATATCTAAAGCTATCCGTTTTAGAAGAGAAGATCTTTTTGTTAGCGATATCACTTCTGTTATGTACGTGTCAGATCAAATGCTTGGATTTATGAACAGAGCACACGGAATTGAAGATGACTGGATTTCAAAAATAGAAAATCTAGCTGAGGGAGAAAATCTTGGCTTCGCTTCAGGAACGGTAGAAGCAGTTAAGCGACGACTCTATCCCATTCTAAAGTCTCAGATTTTTACGTCAGACGAATATAGTGATTTATCCGAGATTGTTTACAATTTAGAGCAGGGTCATTTCTACAATTTCAGCACTGCTTTACTTACATCAAATGAACAGTTTGTTGTAATAACGATGGTAGCTAGAACTCTTTTTTCACTTCGTCAAGCATTGATGTCATCAACCAAATGGAGTCAATTTAAAGAGCAAATTTATTCCAAACTCCCTAAGAAAATTGCAAACGAATTGTTAGGAGACTCACCTAATTCTAAGTATTCTATTAAAGATCTTTATGTTGAAGGGAAGGAAGGAACTGACTTCAGAATGAAAACTGTTGATAAATTACCTATTGTTATGGTTACAGTAGAAGAAGCTCCAAGTATCCTTGGGTCTCAAATGTCTAAAGAAGGAAATATCTTTATCGACATTTCTAGGCAAGGAAGAAAGTTTCGTATCGGTTTATTGTTGATAACACAAAATATCTCATCTATGGAGCCTATTATTCTCGCAAATACTAATACTGAACTTAATATGATGTTGGGAAATGAAATTGAAGTTAGACAGGCTATAATTAATGCGAGTAACAATATTTCAGGATATGAAAATGAATTCAAAGTTTTGAGTAGAGGAGAAGCTATATTAACAAATTCTTTGAGAAATATCCCTCTTCCTGTTAAAGTAAACAATGTTCCACTTTACATAGAAGAAGAATTACCTTTCTTTGAAAAACCAAACGAAAAACTGAATATAAAGAAAACAAGAACGAAATCAACAGAAATTCCACTTTAAATGGTGAGTCGATGGTAACACTTTTTCATTTTTCAGATACTCATGTTTCACACAGACGTTTTCGTGATGTTAGAGATAGTTGGAAAGTTCTTAACAGAGTAACTTGGATAGAGGATGATTACTGCCTAGGTTTCAAGAAAGCTCTAGAAATCGCTAGTGAAACTGAATGTGACTATTTAGTACATTCGGGTGATTTATTTGACATTCCTGTAGGAAGAAATTTCTCAGGACCAACTGAGTACTCTAGAGCTTTTGTAATTAAAGAATTGAGAAATTTCTTCGAAAAAACAGAAAATAATAAACCTTTGATCATCATAGATGGCAATCATGGAACATATTTGACCAGAAATAACAGTACACTAGAATTTATTCAAGCAGCTTTTCCAAAAAATGTTCATATTTTCACAAATTATCATCTTAAAGATGCAATTAGAGAAGACAAGCCGTTAATTCTGGAATTCGATGATATCAATTTCTATCTCTTCCCGTATCTTAAATTTGGACGATTGGAAAATTGGTATAAGGATTATGAAAAATGGTTAAGAAACAATCAACAACCAGATTCTTCAAAGATTTCAGTAGCTGTAGCTCACGGAATGGAACGAGGAATGGATTTACATGAACTGGTTCTACAATACAAGTACGATTATGTTGCTTTAGGACATGATCATCAACAACGAAGAATAAAGAAAAATGCTTGGCAATGCGGTAGTACTGCTAGGTATACATTTGCTGAGAGAAATCAAGATAAGGGTATCTTAGAAATTCAAATAAAGAAAGGAGAAGAACCTGTTATTCGTCCTAAAATGATAGAAAATACTCGATCAATGAAACAAATAGAAATGACTTTGAATACAGATATTACAACTGTTGATTTTGAATCGAAAATAAAGGAAGAAATATCAGAATTTAAGAAACCATTTAACGGAGAAACAGCTGCTAGATTGAAATTTAAATTTAAAGGTGCTATTCTTCTTTCAAATTGGTGGAATATGGAAGATATCCTTGCAGAGCTTCAAAAAGAAACTTTTGATAAAGATTATAACTTACTTGAATTTCGTTGGGATTCAATAGAAGTAGCAAAACGAGCACCATTGAGTCTTGAAAAAGGAGCAAAGTTATACGATTATTTAATTGAAGATCCAGTTAAAGATTTTGAAAGATATATCCGCTCTTTAAGTCTTGAAAATGAAAAACAAGCGAAAAAATTCATTGAATTAGGTGCTAGCATCATTGAAGAAGTCTTCACCCAAACGGTTGAAGAAGCTTCTATGAAGGAGGAAGTGGAAGAATAATGAGAATACTATGGATTCGAGCGAAGAATTTCAAGTGCTATAGTGATATTAGAGTACCTGCTCAGGATATTTTTCCAAAAGGATTGTTGTTTGTTGAAGGGGAAAATTCTACAGGTAAATCAAGTTTATTCGATGCGATTTTTTATGCCTTTTTCTATGATCCAACAACTACAAAAGAACTAGGAACTAAAGATGATCTGATAAGAAATGGATACTCAGAAACTGAAGTTGATGTAGCATTTGAATTAGATGAAAAATGTTTCTTAATCCAAAGAAGTCACAGTAAAAAAGCAGCTGTTCAAGCTTTCTTGTTGGAAATAGAAAAAGAATCAGCATTAGAAGGAAAAATCGCTAATACTCGAAAAATCAGTGAGGGAGTAGTTGATGTTGAAGCAAAAATTATCTCGCTATTGAATATTACTAAGGAAAAAGCACTGAATACAATTATTGTTAGACAAGGTTCTGTTCAAACATTAGCTGAAGCTAAAGGAGCAGAATTAAGGAATATAATCTACGAACTCTTTCAATTAGATTATTACAGAGATAGTGCAATTGAGATAATAAAGAACAAGAAAAGTGTTCTTGAGGAAAAAAAGGAAAAATATACCATAGAAAGAACGACAGAAAATATCCAAACTGAAATAGAAGAAACAAAAGAATCAATAGAAAATTCCAAAGAAGATGTCAAGACACTAGATGATTCAATCGATAGAATACAAATTAAAATAAAACAATTTCCAAAAATCAATGAAATCCAAGATATTAATGGACTAACGCAAAGATTGGATCAACAAAGGATAACAATTGAAAGAAAAGAAAGAACTATATCAGAAACTGGTACCAGATTTGGTTTGAAAATACCTATATCAATTAAGGAAATTGAAGCCAAAAGCAAAGAATTTGATAAACAGCTAGCTGAAAACAGCAAGAATAAACAAGAAATTCAAAATACCATTGAGATATATAGAAATGAAAGATCAAATCATGAATTAGAATTAGAAAACTTTTCAAATCGTAAAATAAGTCTTGAACGAATAGCAGAAACTGGTGAAAAACCAAGATGTGATGTTTGTGAACAGGAAATTAATGAAGAAAAATTCCAAGAATTATTAGGAAGATCAAAAAGAAATATCCCTTTGTTAGAAAATGGAATCAAGAAGAAAGAAGTTGCTATCAATAAAGAAAGAAAAGCTATTCAAGAAATAGAATCAGAGAATAATAAACTACGACAAAGTATAGGTAAACTCGAGGAATTGATAAATGATATTGAAGAATTAGAAATTCTTCGTAATTCAAAGGAGGATTTTGAAAACAATATTCAGGTATCATTAGAAGCTTTCAAGGTAAATAATCTTGACGAATTATCGAAGAAATTTGGTCTAAAAGATTTCAAAGAGTTGTTTAGCCATGTTAAGTCCTTGGATGATGAAATGAAAAGTACTGAATTGAAAAAGAAACATTCTCTTGATTTGATAAGAGCAAAACATGAAAACATTGGAAAACTGGAAAAAGATATTGAAGAAAATAAGAATAAAGAAGAAAAAAGAGCAGAATTAGATTTAGATATAGCACTTTTAAATGAAGTCCAAACATATGTTGAAAAATTCATAGTTGAGGATTTAATATCTAAGAGAATGTTAGCTAATATCCAACAATCAACAAAAGGATACATTTACCTTTTCACAAGAGGAAGATATTCTGAGCTTTATCTGCAACCAACTAAGACAAAGACACTCAACATGAGTATAATGGATGAAGAGCTGGGTTTTGTAAAAAGCCAAACACTCCTTTCTGGAGGAGATAAAGCTGCAATAGGATTAGGGTTACGAATAGGAGTAAGTGAACTGTTGAAGAGGATTCGACCGATGAAAACTTCACCATACGAACCTCCAAAAATGGACATTCTTGTACTTGATGAACCTCTAGGATCATTAGATGAAGCGAGACGATCAAAAGTAATAGAAGGGCTTGTTGCTGAAGAGAAATTCTCACAGATATTTCTGATAACTCATACTAATATCAGAAGAAGGTTTAGTGCTCCTTTAATTTCTATCCAATCATCTTCTAAGGGTAGTAAAGTTTCATTTTATCCTTCTACATCTGAACTTGAAGAAGAAGCTGAAGCATAGAGTGATCCTTTCACCTCCGCAAAAATATTTATTACTGCGATTTTATATTAAGATTCAATGATACCCGGAACTCTTCGTCCCCTACCAAAGAAAATTAAAGAAGTTAAAACAGATGCTGAAAAGGTATTAAGAACTTCTCAGTTGGATCTAGAAAATGCAAAAGAAATGCTCAAGGAGAGTAGTCTTTACACTTTTGAGGAAATAAATATTCAATATATGAGAATTATTGAAAATCATTCAAACATTTCTCCTTTAGAAAGAGAAGCAGATAAACTACTTAACAAGTATATTAATGATCATTTACTTAATGAGCTCGTCTATAAACTTCATAGAGATTTAGAATCAACTCAATTTCGTTTGAGAGGAGATTCTCAACGAATGGAAACTATTTTGATGTCTAAAAGAAAGGCATACATTGAAGAAATGATTCCAAGACTCAAAGATGAAACAAAAAGTAAACTCTCTTTTCTCAAAGATCTTTCTTTAGATGAGATACTCGAAAAAAGTCAGGTTTATGGAAACACAATCTCTGAAATTGTTGGAAAATTAAATGCTGTTCAAGATGAATACCTTAAACTTTCTGATGGTTCCTTTGATGTGTCAGAATTCTATGCTCCTTTAAAGGACAAAATGTCTGAAGTAGAGGAAGAATTGGAGGAATATCAACTTATTTTGCGTACATGTAAAATGCAAATACTGTCAGAAGAAGCAGAAAATCTTATTGAAGAAGGTAATGTCATTACTAACGAATTCGAGATGGAAAAAACTAGTGAGCAAGTTCTCAAGGCTGATGATTATGTTAAGACTTCCTCTGAGAAATTATCAGAAATGTCTTCTTTAAGAGTGAGTATTCCTAGGAGGGGAATATCAAAAGAGTTTTCAATAAAATTCCAAGAATTATCCAAGCAATTTGAAGCAAGCAAAAACTCTCTAACTGTTATCAGAGATGATCTTGAGAGTAAAACTAATCTCTTTTCAACACAGATTAATTGGATAAATACAATTAGAGCTATAGCTGATTCAGATGGTGAAGAGATTAAAGATATTTTCAAGAAATTAAAAGTTAAAGGTTCATATTTTAATCTCAAATTATTTGATGTAAAGGAAAGAGAAATAAGAATAAATCCGAAAATAAGACTAAAAGGTACATTCACATTAGCTTTATTAGAAGGAAACTTTCCTGTTTTCGAATTGAGTCCTTTAGGTCTAGTCAAATTGCCTTTAGGCGAAGAAATGACTACTGAAAAACTCGAAGAAGTACTTTCAGAGTTGGACAAATTAGCAGAAACAGCTTTTATGGATGAATTTCGAAATCGAAGGAAAGCAAATAGACTGTTAAAAGAAAAAGAACAACGCGAAACCATCTTTATGAAAATCGAAAAACGACTATCTCCAGCTTTCAGCAAAGTAAAAGAAACAACTAAAACAGGAATTAGAAAAATTTCAGAAACAAGTAAAAAAGGTTATTCGAAATCAAAATCTTTCTTTCAAGGATTAGTCAAAAAAGGCAAAGCAACTAAAGCCAAAAAAGGCAAAGCAACCAAAGCCAAAGAAAGCAAAACAACTAAAGCCAAAAAAAGCGAAGAGAAAAAGAAAGAGACGAAAGACGAAGAATCAGCTGAATCCTAGCTGTTATCTGCTACACACTGGGTAATTACAATTTGAACTCGATATTTAAAAAGATAAAATTATGTGTTTTTGAAATCTCTTCAGTTATTTAGAAAATCTACAATTTGCTTGATGTAGTCCCATTGATTTTCTGTATGGATCCACCCAAAAACTATTGTATCAATTTTCTTCTCCTTTGCAAGCTGCTTGAAATATTCCATCTTTTCCATTACGTGATCTATTGTTCCTATAATTCCAAAATCATCTATAATTTGACGAACATCTCCTTCTGGAATCTCATCGTATCTATCCCAAGAAAGCTCTCTGATCTTCTGTATAATCTCTACTGAATAACCATGGGATTTCAGAATAGTAGATGAACTGCCTTTTGCTATATCCTTAGTAATATTCCACATTGTTGTTGATATCTTCTCTTCGTCATCTACAATCTGTAACATCCCATAGGGGATTATTTTGAAGTTTTTATCTTTCTTTGATGGTGATTGTTCAACTATTTTTAGAGCTCTTTCTACATCATATTGGGAGGGGCTGTTTAAAAGAATATGATCAGCTCTTTCTGCTGCGTATTTTATCATTTTTTTTCCTAATCCTCCAAATGCTAAAGATGGGAAGTCTTCCTTTCCTTGTTTTACCTTTCTTATTTCCGTTATACTGAGTAGTTGGTTAACTTCTTTCTTGAAGCTGGAAAATGGTTTCCTAGTAATCTTTTCATCCTCAATTAGGTTTAAGTTTCCAATACCTAAACCTAAACCGAATCTATTGGGATAATTTCTTGATAAC
>JAGLRO010000238.1 GCA_023136245.1 Candidatus Heimdallarchaeota archaeon | reverse complement strand
GCCAAAGATGTAAGAATGAGATAACTCCAAGCGAATTAAGGCTGCTTCCGGGGGTCAAACTTTAGGAGATGAGTTCTCCTAAAGGACTAAATGTCCCAGATGCAGTAATCGAATTCTAATGAAGCAACGATCTCTAATTGCAAAACCAGTTAAAGCTCGTTAATTACCAAATATAAATTAAATTCTTCATTCTTTCATTCACTGATTGATTTTCTCAATTTAAAGTACTATTTTTAACAATTCTTAACCTAGATTACTTCATTCTTTTTCTAATATAATGAAAGATTAATAGAGAACTAATTGAAATTTGAATTTTGAAATATATCTTAGATTAATCCATTAAAGGATTCTTCTTTTTCTATAACTGAACATATATCTGCAATTTCTTTCCATTCACTGGATAGAAGATTCTCGCTTTGTATGAAATTTATATTCTCTGTGAGAAAAGAACGAATAAACTTAGAAATATTATTGCTGATTCTAGGACCAGTATACCAATTGTTAATAGTATCTCTTAGAAATGATTTGCAATTTATAAAAGGAAGAATTTTTCTCCATTCTGTTTCTACATTCCTAATCCACTCATCTAGTTCTCCAATAAAGCTATCAAGTTGTTTTTCTAGTAATAAAATAGTACTTGATGATGTATTTTTCAAATTGTCAATACTTGCTTCTTCTCCTCTTTTATATGTTAAATAAATCAATTGTCTCTCATATCTTTTTATAATATCATCACGATGATTTCTTATGTAATCAAATATTTGATTCTTTATCTCTTGTACTGAAGGGACAGGAGTTACATGATTAGTCAAGAAGTTTTGAATCAATCTTGGTTCTATTAGATATCCCTCTATTGAACTCCTTTTCCAAATCCATACATGATTGTTTTCCTTATTCAAATAATTATGTCTAGATTCGTCAGGTAGAGCATCTCTATCAATAATTGCATAAACTTGCCATCCTGTTCCTATTTGATTCTGAATTGCAGTTAGCATTCTTTGACTCAGTTCTACATAATCTGCTCTTGTCACTGACACAAATTCAATATTTTTTATATTACTGAAAATCAGACCTTTTTCTTTAAGAGTCCTAAAGAATAGTTGATCTGCTGAGAATTGTCGTGTACCAAACCTTGGACTTTCATGTTGACTGCCTTCTAAAATCACTATTCTTTTTGCGATAGGAATGATACCATCGCTTCCAGAAAGTTGTGACAAGACTTTGTAGAGAATGTCCTCCGAATAATTCATTACTTCTGCTTTATATTCATCATTCAATACTAGACCAAATAGAGATGTATTTTCTTTATTATGCAGATAATTAGCAATTATCGGGGAGTGAGTTGTGAACCAATATTGGTTTAAATCATCTCTGTTATCCACTCTTTCAATAAAATCTAATGCAAGTTTTGGGTGTAAATGTTGCTCGATTTCATCAATTAGAAATATATTATTATTCCATTCATTTATTGCCATTTCTACAAAGAAAAGTAATATCCACTGCTCACCTGAACTGAGTTCTGATAAAGGTATTGGATTATCACTCCATGGCACTTCGAAGAAAAATCGATAATTCCCTGTTTTATCGTCAAAATCAGGTTCTTTCCATTTTTTACCCGTTATAACAAAGAAATCATTAAAAATCTCTTCAACTTCTTTTAGACCTTCATAATCACTTGGATTCAATCTATCTTCCATATTCAATTGCTTCCTCTTCGTCTTCTTAGCCCACTCATTTTGCCTTTTTAGAAGTAGAATGGACAGTTGATAGGATAAATAATTCACTCTGTTTTGAAATTCTCCTGATCTCAATTCGCGATAGTTTCTATTATAATTGGTTGATTGAACACTCGTTGCTGATATCTCAAAAGATCTATTTGCGGTATAATTTATTATCCTACTACGAATTCTAGCTACTAAATTATTGAGAATTTTATCAGAAATACCTGGATTTTCAGGTTGCAGTTTAACAAAAGGAGCAACATGTGAATAAACGAGAACATAATTTTCATGGTTAGAAAATCTATCATAATAACTTTCTTCAACTAATTCCTTAATTTCCTCTAATGAAACATGAAGATGAACACTTAAAGATTTATCAGTTACGATGCTTGACCATTCACTGGTGATGAAACCATTTGCACTATTTCCTATTATTAATAAGATAGCTTCTAAAATACTTGACTTACCAGAAGCGTTGGAACCAGAAAAAGCTACAATTCTATTCAAACTAGATAATTCAAAAGATTCAATACATCGAAAACCATTAAGGGATAAATGCTTGATTAACACAGTTATGATTACAAAAGCAAATTAATGAACTTTTCTTTTAAAGAAATTTTGTTAATATAAAATGATGTCTTCTCTTTCTTTTATACTTGTGATGTGGCAGATTGCATAAATAAGATTAGTTTATTACTCCTATTGATATAATCGAATTCTTATTAAACAACGATCATTGATTGCTAAACCTG
>JAGLRO010000237.1 GCA_023136245.1 Candidatus Heimdallarchaeota archaeon | reverse complement strand
TAATTCTTCTGAATTAGCTTGAGAAACGTCAATACTTGGTGATTCAATGAATGAAGAAAGATCTTCTTCTTGATTTTCTTCTGAAGAAAGTGTATCTTCTTTTTCTCTATTCTTCTCTTTTATGAGTTCCTTGTACCTCAACTTGTCCAAGAATTTTTTCCCTCTTGGAGTTATTTTAGTCCAATATTCTCCTTTTTTACCTCTTTTATCAACTGTCTCAAGGAAAATATAACCATACAATTCTAGCAGAGAAACAGTTTCTTTCACATCTTTTCCTTCCCAGTTTGGGAATAAATTCACTAATGATTCTGTGTTTATTCCTCTGTTTACTTTAGCTGAAAGTTTCTCAAGAATCTCGACCATTATTGGATATAATCTCGAAAATTCTTCCAGATTTAAAGAAATTGAATCACTATTAGGTTTAGCTTCAAGAGCTTTAGTAAGACCATTAGTCTTTCTGCTGATCTGTTGAGTTTCGTGTCTTTCAATATCCTCAGGAAAGAATCTGAGAAGTATTGGTTTTTCTAACAAATCCTCTCTCACAAGAAAGAAGTTATTTTTCGGCAAACGTCTGATAAATTCTTGTTGAGCTTTATCCAAACCATGTGAATCTGCAACTAGTCTCAAGCATTTAGCTGATTTTAAATTACCAATAATTCTATTGTGAGTAAGATCGAAAACTGATTGTGCTAACTGTGAAGGAAATGGAGTAGAGAATACTAGTTTAAATGCACTATTTTCAAGTTTTTTCAAAATATGTCTTAGAATGGTTCTCTCAATTTCTCGTGAAAAGAACAATTCTGCGTCATCAATGAAAATCAAGACGTCCTCTTCAAAATCTATTATTTGATCGATAACAGTTAGTTGAAGGAGAAAAGCATACAAGAACAGTTTCTGAATTTTATATCCTTGAACGCTGAAATCTATAATTTTACTAGTCTCAAAAAGCTGTTCCAAACCTCTTGTTTCATTAACTTTCGTAGTTTCACTTATACTTCCATCTCTAATATCATTAATGAGAGCTCTTACCGTTGAAAGCTGAAAATCCGTAATTATCAACCCACCAGGGTCTACTGTCAACATGGTATAGAGGTCATCTAAAGAAACAGGCGTATCATGACGTGGAAAAAGAATCTCTTCTTGTTCCTCTTGATATTCATTAACATAAAAATCAATTAGATCTCTTAATAGAACAGCTGCATCACTTCGAACATCAGTTACAGCTCTTACAATATCAATAAAGTTCCCCAAATATTGTGATGACAATTTTTCTGTCATGTAAACTTTCTCTGTAACAGGAGTTAATACGTTAAAAGTAAAATTTTCCCCTAATGTCAGATATTCAAATGTTGAACTTAACCTGTCTTTGAATTCCAAATTTGATCTTGGATCGAGTAATATGAATTTGTTATTCTGTTCAAGCAATTTACATGCAATTATCTCTCTAGTCTTCTTATCTCCAGATACTAGAATCGGATATGAGCACTCTGAGGGGAATCCTGTGGGTGTATCATTTTCAGAAAGTCCGATTTGTAGATTATCATCAGACTCAATTCCTGTTGGAAAAGAGAAGATAGTCTCTGGTCTTAAATCAACAGATGGACCAGTTTTGAAGGAATTAAGGAACTCTTCATTTTTTTCTATTACTGCATATTCTCCTGTGAAATTACTGAAGATTTTGTTGTTTGAAGAAAGGAAATTATTGTGATTTAGTGTGCTATAGATAACTAGTTCTTCAAGAGTTTCTCCTAGTAGTCTTCCAATCTTTCCAACGCTTTCTAACTTCTGCTTTAGTTCAGTTCTGAGTAATAACCTAAAATCTTCTATTATATCTTGTTCTGAATAAAAAGTTTCTAGAAGATCATATTTTTTCCATGCTTTTATTATATAGAAAGATAAAGTTACATCTAGCTTATCTTTTTTTTCTTCAAACAGCTCTTCTAAAAGTGAGGTCTTATTCTGGTTCTTCTCCTTGGAATTTTCTGTTTTATTCTTCTTTGATACATTCCCTGGAATGAACATCCTATGCAATGAGACATTAATGAGTTTTGCTTGATTTAGTAAGGTAAGTAGCGGTTCTCTTTTTTCCTCCTTTGGTTTAGGATATGAGAATCTATTTTGTTGGTTCTGATTATTACTATCAATCAGCTTATGAGGTTTAATGATGAATGCTGCATATACAGCAACACTATTCTCGTTTCTTATGAAATACAATGATTTCTTTGAACCAAGTAATTTATTTACTTTCTTTTTGTTAGTTGGTAGTCTTAACATTTTTTCTTCTCTCCTTCTCTATTTTTCTGAAAAATCTTGCTTTGACATAAGCGCTAACGGCTGGAAAAATACTCCTAGTTAAAGGATTTAATGAGATATCAAAGTCTCCTGGATTAGTTCTTTCAATAATACCTATCCCTCTACTTCTACTCCATTCTACTTGTTCATTTCTAAATGAAGAAGTATCCCTAGGACATAGAATGAAGAGTTTATTGCAGAATGGTAAATAGATTTGAGGATGTTGCAAAAAGAGTCCATTTTCAGCTTCCACAAAAACCATTTCATCTGTCTCTTCATCGTATACTGCTAGATCTATTCGAACATATTCTCTATTCTCCAAATAATTATTGTAAAAAATCTGATGTATGATAGGAATAGTTAGTTCCTTCACAACTTGCTTTTTTTCCTTGGTCCACTTGTCAGCAAGTTCATCAACAAGTTTTTGTTCTAAACTATATGCCATGTCTCAACCTATAATAATTGAATTGATTTAAAAACAGGGATAATCCTCGTTTAGTTCAGAAGTAAATGTTCAAATGTATGTTTTTCATCCCTGAATCATTAAAAAGAATAGGAATAGTTTCTTCCTCAAAAAATAGTTTTGAGTTCTTTCCGTCGTTTTCAGCTTTTATGGTCATATCAGAAAAAGATTCAATAATGTCTTCAGCTGGTGCTGAATCTTTATACGAAAATCCATTAACAAGTAACACTTTACAGCTCTTCTCTTCAGTAAGTAGATATAGTTTTTCTAGAAGTAATCTCAATTGATTCTTCCTCTCTTCTTTGTAAATCTCTCCACGAATATAGTCAGTTACGTGATCTATTATTACTAAACCAATTTCTTCTGAATCAAGTCGTTTTAGTTTATCAATCTGATCTTCCAAATCTTCTGGATTCTGAGTGAAAATTGGGAAAATGTATTTCTTTATATCTTTATTCTCAGACCATCTCTTGTCTGAAATCATTAACTTCATACGCTTTAAGACCGAAGTAGAATGACTGGTGATTAAATAGTAAGTGTTTCGAGGGATTGACTCTATTGCTGCTTGAATAGCTAATGTAGTTTTACCACTACTTGGACGACCATACAGGTGAAGCATTCTAATTTCTCTCTTTATGTCTATAAAACGAATATCCTCAGATTCTTCATTAATCTGACCTATATCTTGAAAGCTGGAATCATTTCTAGAAATATCAAGGTCACTTGATTCTTCTATAATAGAGTTGTTTTCTTCGAATATTCTTTTTGTTTTTAGAAAGATATCTTGTTTTTTCAATTGTAAATGTTTTTCAAAGATTCTTTTCTCACTAATCTCATCATTTCTTTCAGAACTTATAACCTCCCTAATCCGATATTCTACTGGATATTTAATGCTTGGAAAAGGTTCTTTGATACTTTTTTCTTCAATTGAATTTCCTTGAATTTCATCATCATACTCTTGTTGGTCATCCAGATTTTTACCTAATTTTGTTAATGCATTCTCTAGGTTTTCTACAACTTTATCTACAAAATCATTAATATCAAATCTATTCTCCAAAAGGGTCAACCTCAAGAACTTTAGCTTTTTTCGATTTCACCATTTTTTCTTCTTTCAAATCTCGTTTATGATGATAAAATGGTATCATAAGTGTAAGAACGAAAGCTCCTTGTGCTAGAGTCTCTGCTCCCGCTAGATAATAAATAAGAAAATATATTGGCAGAGAAAGAACAGCAATTTTACCGAGCCATTTGAAAATAGACTTTATACTTACTTTGATCAGTTCTTCAGATTCATGGTAGCTTGGTGCTGACATGAGGATAATTGCAAAAGCTAAAACATACAATACAATACTAATCCAAATCTGATTAATATTATAAAGGTAATTTGCCCAATAAAATAAAAATGAACCAGCATACGTGAGTATAAGTAAGGGTCCAATTACATTGGAAGTCATTCTACAATCGAAATCATTAACTTCTTCTTCTGTCAAAAACAAAGATTTCTCTAAATCTGTTTCTATGACCTTGACACCATACAACCAGTAAAAGAATCTCTTAACAGGATATCGTATTAAGTTACCAACAAATGAAATTAACTCGAAAATCTTACCAGGCATGAAAGAAAGTAACCATCTAAGAAGAAGTGAAATTAACCAGAATTTTAGATAAAATTCGATTATTTCTAAGAAAAACATATCTTCAATCATTTTACTCATCCCCATTACTTGTTATATTCTTTGAAGGAGGAAGTGGGATTGGATCCAAATCAGAAGTCATTTCCTCTTCAACTTTTTCATTCGATTTTCTATTGTTTTTGAGTTTGTGATCTAAAAATTCTGATAATTCTATAATATAATCATCCGGAATAATAACTGTGGTAAACTCTTCAGCTACTCTTGTAACAAAATTTTCAATTTCTGTTGAAGAAGGTAACTCGATTTCGAGAAATTCAATGATTTTCAGAAAATATGAATATGAGGGATAGAAGAAGGCTAAATCGTTCTTATCACAATACAGACTAACTGTCTTAAGAAACGTATCTACATCAATTTCATATGTTTCATTAATATTGATTTCAACTGCTTTTTTATAATAATTCTTTACAGTATTTAGAAATGCATCAAATGAAAAATCCAATTCTTTCAATAAAACTTCTTTTATCATTTTTTGTTGCTCAGTTTTCTGCGAATCCTTCAAAGCTTTTTCAGAATCGATTTTCGCACTAATTTTCTTTCTAGTCTTTTGAGGACTTAGTTCTTCATTTTCTGAAGATACTTCTTCTTCCATTTCCGGAACAGAGTGCTCAGTTGAGAGTCTAATTCTTGCAGATGATCTTGAAGAATTTCCGATAATTTTCGAATAAGAAGGAAAGAGTTCCTTGATAATATTTGTTGAAGGTTTTTCAAATTCTAATCGTTTCTCGCGTTTGAGCTCTGATATTAGTTCTAAAGCTTCATGAAAGAAATCCTCTTTTATTTTTCGAATACAAGAAGAAAGAGATTTAACACGACAATTATAGGAGTTTCCCTTCAAAATTAGAACTTCATATCTTGA
>JAGLRO010000236.1 GCA_023136245.1 Candidatus Heimdallarchaeota archaeon | reverse complement strand
AACTTTAGTCTCTATTCGTGTTCCTGTCTCTATTGGTTTTATTTCTGGTTCCATTGTTGTTGTTGTTTCAATTGGATCGATTTCCTGTTTTAGTTCAGTTTTAATTTCGATAGGATCAATATCTGGATCCATTTTAGTATCTGTCTTAATACTATCTATATCCATTTCCACTGCTTCTGAATCATCGCTCATTATCAGCATTTCTTCATTAAACTCAATCCCTTTTTCATGTTGAAGGTTGATACCTTTCTCTATCTTCTGCTTTAGTACTTCTCTATCTTTTATTTCCTCAACTTCGCTTTTCTTGATCATAATAGCTGGTTTAACTTTAAGGGGAATATGCAACACTCTTGCTACTGATGGAATTGTTTTTTCATACATTTTATTTGCGCCTTCTTTCCACCTAATTGTATTATTTTCCTTATCATAATGAAAATTTAGATCGTTAGTACAGTATTTTTGAAGAGCTGAACTTGAAGTTTCTTTGAGGTGTTGAAGACTACTTTTCCTCTTATGACCTGACAGATCTAATTCTTGGATGAGAAGTATCTTCTTTCTATCAACATTTGACAAAAAACTGAGCAACGAAATAATGGTGAAAATTATGCTTGCAGGTAGAGTGTATTCTCTAATAAAGAATTCTGGCATCAGGATTGCTAATACAATGAAAGTAATTCCTGCTAATAAACCTAATATTTTCAAATTTAGTATGATGGAACTTTCCTTTCTATAGACACGAGAACCAAATAGAGAATAGTATGTCCAGTAATTTAATGCTCGCGGATTAATGTATGCTTTTGATGCCATTCCAAGATAATTACTTCTTTCGATTTGTACGTTTTCTGTTATCTCTCTAATTTGTGAATATTCTGAATGCATTGTTGCAAAGTTACTGATAGAAGCTTTTCTCTTTGCTTTACCGTTCTTTCTTACATAGACATTTTTTCCTTTACTAACTAGTAACTGAAAATAATTCTTCCCTTGTTTGATTGAGCTTCGAAATGCTATATCACGAAACCATACTTGAGATGGATTGATAGAAATTGATTCAACGAATTTAAGATTCTCTAGCTTTTGTAGGTCGCTGAACCATCCAGTAATAGAGTAATAAACGGATAATACAACTGGTAAATCACCAGTGTTTGCAATAAAAACTCGCATTATCCCTCTCTTTTTTTCAGGAACCTGAGTTACTATTGGAAGAAAAGCAATATTGATTTCATCTTTTTCTTGAAAATCTAGGTTTTCTAACAGTATATTATCTGCTTCTTCAGTATTGGAAAAATTCGGAATGAACTGCGATGCGAAAAAAGGGTTTTCCATGAAATCATTACTCATGTCTATCAACATAGGAATTTCGATTACATATAAAAAATTAACTTAATACTATTTAAAATTGTCATTTTGGCGACAATTGATTTTATGCATAATTGATTCAAAAAAGTCTACCTAGAACTGTAAGAATCTTTAATAAATAATTATGTCTTAATGATAGTGTGAATAATTTTGATAACAGAAGAATTTGATCTTCCAAATGAATTCTCTAGATATGAGAAATTTATTAAAGAAGATTTTGACAGATTCTATCCTGTTTTCAAAAAATATGAAGAGATGGGTAACACATTTTTTCAATCATTTGTTAATGCTTCTGATGATTTAGCTAACTCTCATAATATATCGGAGAGTTCAAGACTTGTCTATACTCAAATAGCGATGACTGGGTATTTTCTTCTTTCACAATATTCCAAAGTTCTAACTTTTCCTATTTCTGATGAGGATTTTGAATCTGTGTATTTTCGTCTTAAATCAGCCGTTATCAGCGGTGAGAGAGCTATAGTTTCTGCTCTTCTTGCTAGTGCTTTAGCTTTACTAGCAGATCTCAAAAAAACTTCACCTTCTGTTTACCGTGTTTTCTACGTCATAATGTCTCTAGAGATGGCAGCCATGAATTCAGATGTGGAATCGATTCTGAAATATGCTAAGCGATTCAGAAACATGCTTTTTGATTCTGTTTTGATTCAAGATTATCCACTTCTTACAATGCAAGTTGTAAGTGATCTAGCTTATAGAGAATCTAGAACCGGTGATTCTTCTTATGAAAGATGGTTAGAGATATACAAGGAATTAGCTGAAGCACTCAACATGGAAACAAAACGATTAGACTGCTACACAATGTTGGGTGGACGATATAGATTCTCAGGGTACCTTGAAGAATCAATGGAATATTATAATAAGGCAATCTCAATTGCTGAAAGGGTCGGAAATAAGGAATACATGGCAAATTTGATCTCAAATATGGCAGATTTAGAACATACAAGAGGAAATTTGGAAAAAGCACTAAAATTATGTCAAGATGCACTTAGAGATCCGGAAATTTGTGAATCCAAACCTTCTTTGTATATTAACATATCAGAAGTATTGATTAAAAAAGAAGAATATCATTCAGCAGTTGAGTATCTCGAAAAAGCAAATGAACTTACAGAAAACAATTCACCTATAGTCAATTTACTATATGGTTTTACGCTAACAAAACTTTCAGATAAAAGAAGTTTCAATGAAGGGATAAAGTTTCTAGAAAAAGGGGGGGTACTTAGTGAAAAATCAAAGAACCAAAGATATATTGCAGCGTATCATTTCTTGATGGGAAGGGTCTACCTTGACATATATGATTTATCTTCTGCAATTAATTCATTTGAAAAATGCTATTCCATTGCTCTGATTAGCGAATTTCAATATGCTTTGTTATCCCAATTATTCCTTGCTGAATCGTACCTTCATCGATACAAAATTTCACAAAATGATTATGATTTGACTAAATCAGAAAAATATCTAGCAAACGTTATAACTATTTGTCATGAACAAGACTTGCAAATTTTAGCAGATGTTTTATACGTTAGTGGACAGATTCTAACTGCACTTAATGAATTAGTAGATGCAGAGTTCTTATTCAATCAAACAAGAGATTTAGCTGAAAGATCTGAAAATCATCTGCTTGTAACAAAGTGTGATAGTAGTATAGAAAAGATTAAGAGCAAATCAACAGAAAAACCGATGGTAATAATTGGTGAAATTACTAATCTTATCAATAATCTCTCACAACAGTCTTACATCAAAAAAACTGAATGTATTCCGCAAATTTATTTCATTAGTGTATTCACTAATATGGGCGTTAGTATCTATTCTAGAAGTTTCGAGGATAAATTGATAAATGGAATTCTTGTTTCAGGACTAGTTTCAGCAATAAGAACCATGTCTACGGAATTCTTTGGTTCAGGATTAAGAGGTATTGATTTTGAGGGGAAGAAGCTTTTAGTAGAAAGTTATGGGAATTTCTGTGGTATAATTGCAAGTGATAGAGATAGTTTTAA
>JAGLRO010000235.1 GCA_023136245.1 Candidatus Heimdallarchaeota archaeon | reverse complement strand
TTTTATTGAAGGTTTAGACCTTCTTAACAAGGTTAGAATGATTAGATGTTTAATCTATGTGAGAACTTCGACAGCTGATCAAGAATCAGGTCTCGAAACACAGATAGATGATGTTTCTGCTAAAATCTATCAAGTTGGAGAAAGAGAGATATTAAAGATAATTAAAGATGAAGATACTCCTGGTGATAGTGATCCTGAATACAGGTATGGTTTCAGGGAAATTTTAAGAATGGTAGAAGATGGGGAATTCGATGAGCTATGGACACAATCAAGAGATAGATTATCAAGGGATGTTGACATTTTGGGTTATATTCGAATTCTATTGAAGAAGAAAGAGATTCCAATAATTTGTCTAGATGATGAAGACAACAAAGCATTTGCACGAATAAAGGATCTTTTTGGTGAAATGGAGTTAGAAAAGTATAGAGAAAAAAGATACAAGGGAATGCTTAGACGAATAAAAGAACAGAAAGTTATGTCTAGACCTCCTTTTGGTTATGCAGTTGGAAATAGTGGAAGTCTGATGGTTGATGAAAGTAAGAGAGGTTTAATTCGAAGACTCTTTGGTGAGTTCGATAATCCCTTTTCTTCTTTGAAAACGTTAAGTATCAAATATAATATTCCGGTATCAACACTTCGTAATATAAGATCGAATCCCATTTATAGAACTGGAGAAGTAAGATGGGCTGGAAAAATAGCTTATTTTGTTGAACCAGTTGTACCAGAAAATAAAGATCAAATGTTAGAAACCTAGTTCTTTTTATTCATTCCTTTCTTCCTTTTTTTTCTTATCCATACATCTTCTTGATATAATCTTTCTCTATTTCTACTTTGACATCAGGTATCTTTTCACTGAAACCAAACTCCGTAAAATACCCCTTTATTAGATTAGCTGGAATAACTTCAAAATACGGATTAAATATCTTGACATTATCTGGTCTATCTTTAGCCCATACTTCCTTTGATTTGTAACTGTGAATTGAAAAGGGAACTGCTTTTAGTAGTAATTTTAAAGATGTACTCACAACATAGAACGGAATTTTATGCTGATAGGCAAACATTGCTAAAGAATGACATCCAATTTTATTTGCCACATTTCCATTTGGAAAAATAACATCCGCACCTATCAGAATTACATCAGGTTTAAATGTTTTTACGGCTAAACCCATTGCTGAATCAACAAGATAATTGACTTTGTAACCTGCTTCAACTGCTTCTCGAGCTAATTTCTTCCCTTCTAATGCTGGTCTTGACTCAAATAGAATCAATTCAGGTAGTTTGCTTTTTTCGACAAAAGTGCTCAAAGATTTTAAACTTTGAACTATTGTACTCGAACGAGAAAAAGTCATAATCCTTTTACTCTTTTTAAGGTGAGGAAGAATTTTTTCAACAATTGCTTCTCTTTGTTGATCTAGTTTATCTAAAACTCTGTCAGCTACATCAGCAAGTGTGACACCTTGGTAATAAAAATCGATGAAATGAACAAGAACGTTTCTTAAAGCAAACATCTCACTTTTTATTTTCATCACTTGAGACAGCATATCAGTGAGTTTTCCTAAGTTCGAATATTTCTCAGGATCGCTTTCAATCTCCCTATCTACGATTTGAAGTGCTTTACGAACTATTTCCTCAGATCCACTAATATTATCAGCTTTTAGTAGATTTATCTCTTCTTCGAATTTATCTGAATACACAAAAGCTATTGTTAGATAAGCATTTAAAAAGATGTTTTTCTGTATTCATTTTTGGAGTTTTCAAGAAAATTAAAGGTTTATTTCTTCTTTGATTTCTTTATACCCTTACCAAGAGAAGTAGTTATTTTCTTGTATCCGAAAAAATCTATTTCCTCACCAATAATATCCAGTACAAGATAATCATAATCGTGAGTTAGATGTATAGAATCAAAAGGTAATATCTTTTCTTTTATATTTGTGAAGAATGTTTTAGTATATTTTACATCCTCATCAAGAACCAATTTATCTTTAGCTAATCTGAGAAACAAAATAGGAATGTCTCTATTTTCCTCAAGAACATTGTGAACGTCTCGTCCAATTTTTTTCACACATTCCCAATATTCCTTTTTCATATTCCCAGCTCCACTCACTACAAGTCGCCAGATACCATCAAAAGAAGCTTGGAATGCCTTATGTATGTTGAATTTGTACACAATCAAATTTATAGGAAACATAAGTGTCAACATTGCACCCATCACGTAAATTAAAGGAACAGGTAAACGGAAAAGAAATTCAAAAAACCAATGCGATTTCTGAGTTCTTGACCCTGCTACAAAAACTGCTCCTTTGCAATTTTCCAGAGGTATCTTATTCATAAGTTCTATTGTTGTTGGGATTCCCATACTATGACCTATTATGAGATATTCTTTATCTTTGGGTAGAAGTTCATGTAGCTCATCAATATGTTCCTGAACTGTAAATCGTCCTTTTGTTGTTGTCCAGACAACATTATTTTCACCAAATTTCTCTGCATGAGCTGGATACTCTCTATCATAATTACTATATCCAGCAGCGACAACAATGAATGGGATATCCTTGTCCATGTCGATGATTAGAAAAAAACTTGTTTTTAAAATTATTCATACAATATTAAAGAATTCATATTCTTCTTCTATCATTTTTACAAATTCATTATCTTGAGCATGTGTGAGATGAATGATGTTTGCTGGAAGTATTTTTTCCTTCACCTCAGTGAAGAATGTCTTAGTATATTCCAAATCTTTCTCATCTACCATTAGATCTTTTTGTAATCTGATTATGTATATTGGAATGTCCTTATTCTCCTCGAGAACACCTTTGACATCTATTCCCACTTTTCTAATACATTGATTATACTCTTTCCGCATCTCACTTGCTTTATTCTCAATTAATCTCATCAATCCCTCTACACAAGTGTGGTTTGTGTTTTTAATACTAAACTTGTTGATCATTAAAGCTATAGGATAGCTTAGCAAAATTAAAAACGCAAAAAAATATATGAATGGAGCAGGGAGAGAGAAAACAAAATTCAGAAACCAGTGAGTAGGTTGGTATCTAGAACCACCAATTAAAGTAGCACCTTTACAATTTGATAAGACTTTTCTGTTCATTAGTTCAATAATTAATGATACCCCCATACTATATCCTACGAGTAAATAAGGACGATTTTCAGGTAGTATTGATTCTATTTCCTCAAGATGTTCATCTACAGTATATCGTTTTGCATTGGTTGTGTGAGCAAAATTCTCAATACCAAATTTCTCTTCATAAACTGGATAATTCCAGTGATAATTACTGAAACCAGCAACAAGAACTATGAAATGCTTCTGATCTTCCATGACACTCAACGAAAGTTAAACTAGTTATTAAAATTTATTGAAAAAAGAATCATTTCTTATTGATTCTTCGTTCAAATTGCTTTGGCATTTATGTGTAACCAAAGAAATCTAAATTTTAAACAAGTATATCTGCAACATCATTGTCAAAATCATGGGTGAAATGAATAGTATTGCTGGAATAATTATTTCTCTTGAATTTATCTTATATTTTCAAGTAATGAAGATAAAACCTAAAAATGAATAGGAAATTGATATTCAATGAGTAAATTGTTATTTTCTATTTCGGTGTTGTCAGGATTAGTTTCCTTTTCAGCTTATAACCTTGGTTTCGCTCTAGAAAAGAAAGCAATTCAAAGACTCCCAGAAAAAGTAAAGAACAAAACATCATCATTTCTAAAAGCTATATTAACTAATCCCCTGTGGCTTTTTGGACTATTTCTTACGATCATAAGTGTTGGTTTTTATTTTGTTGCTCTGATGTGGGCTCCATTAAGTGCAATTGCTCCACTTTCAGGATTCGGACTTATAATAGTAGTAATATTTGCTCATTTAGACCTAAAAGAGTCTCTCAGAAAAATCGAGATATTCAGTTTTGTACTTATAATAATTGGAAGCTGTACGTCTTCATATTTAACTAGTAAAGCTATTATTTCTTATTCATGGAATCAATGGACGGATTTAGCACATTCTACAGGTGGGATTGTTTTCCTCTGTTTGAGTGCATGTCTAGGAATATCTTTCTTATTTTTTAAATTTTCAAAATTCAATATGATAACTACATATATGATTGCTTTTTTTTCAGGTACTCTTGCTGGAATCCAAGCAATTGTGATAAAAGGTACAACTGTTGGTATATCTAATAAAGCATTCAATTCAAATCTACTGGTTTTCCTATCATACATTTTCACAATCCTAATGGCAGCTCTTTTTTCATCTGGTGCACTTCAGTTTGCATTTAAGAAAGGAAATGTATCAATTATTATGGCTATTTACAATGGAATTATGACCTTATTTCCAATATTATTTGGAGGAATAATTCTGATTGAGTGGGAAAATTTGCTTATTATTTCGAAAATATTTCTAGGAATAGCTGTTATAATGACTCTAATCGGTGTAATTATTCTTAGTATAAAGCATTCCCAAAATTCTCAAGACAATAACCTGTGAGTAATCTCCTCAACGCTTGAAATCACTTCGTCTATATCAATTTCTTTATGTTTTCTTTTTTCCATGATAAGATTTCCATCGATTATAGTATTTTCAACATCACTGCTCTTCATTGCATATGCGAAATGATTCAGAATAGATTCATCAGAATTCTTTGGTGTGAGATGAGGTTTCTTAAGATTTACCGTAATGATATCTGCAAGAGAATTTGTTTCTAGTGTACCTATACCCTTCCAATCAAGAGCTTTTGCTCCTCCAATAGTTGCTAATCTAAACACCTCTTTTGCTTTAACGAGAGTTGGATCTTGTTGCGCTCCTTTATAGTATAAGGCTAGGAAACGGATAGTATCAAAAAGATCTAATGTATTATTACTTGCAGGTCCGTCTGTTCCAATTCCGACGTTTGAAAGACTATTCAAAATTGGAGTTATTAAAGGCATATGATTCCCTAATTTTGCGTTTGAAAGAGGGTTCAAGGAAACTCTTGTATTTCTTTTTTTAAGAATCTTAATGTCTTTTTCATTCAAGTGAATGCAATGTGCTGCTAAAAGTCTATCGTCAAGTATTC
>JAGLRO010000234.1 GCA_023136245.1 Candidatus Heimdallarchaeota archaeon | reverse complement strand
ATCATTAAAGAATTGTATGACAAATAAATCTTCATATTAGAATTTAAAAGAGAAGAATTGAAAGAGCTTTAGAGGTAAAAACATGTTAGCTTTGGAAACCACTCAACTTACAAAAGATTATGAAACAAAGGACACATTTCTACGAGCAGTAAATGATTTGACTGTTGCCATTGAAGAATCTGAGATTTATAGCTTATTGGGACCTAATGGTTCAGGTAAGACAACAACGGTGAGAATGCTTGCAGGCATTCTGAAACCAACTTTAGGGAGTGCGAATGTTCTTGGTTATGATATAGTTAAAGAATCCCAGCAATTAAGAGCAAATGTTGGATTGTTGACAGAAACTCCTGCTCTATACGAAAGATTGACAGTCCGTCAAAACCTTGAATTCATAGCAAAATTATATGATGTTCCTAAAGAAGAAATACGACATAGAGTCGAAGAGATTGTAGATCTTTTTGATATATCTGAGAAAATAGATTTACCATCAGGTTCTTTAAGTAAAGGAATGAAGCAAAAAGTAGCTATTGCAAGAGCTATTTTTCATAATCCTAAAGTTATTTTTCTAGATGAACCGACTTCTTCTCTTGCTCCTGAATCTGCTAAGATTGTTAGGGATCAAATAATAAAATTAGCGAAGAAAGAAAAAAGAACTTTCTTTATTTGTACTCATAACTTGTTCGAAGCTGAAAGGTTGTCTACTAGAGTAGGAATAATCAATCATGGTATGTTAATAGCTCAAGGTTCTCCTGCAGTTTTGCGAGAGATGAAAAAAGATGAAGCTGTAACAATTCTACGCTTTGTTAATTGGAAACCTGGAATAGAATCTTTCCTAAAGAAGCTTAATGTTGAAATTGTTGATATAAATCCAGATCAGAAGACTATTTCTGTTTCCATTTCCGATATTGAAACTCAAACACCAGAGATTATTAAGAATCTAGTTAATCAGAAATATCAAATGATAGAGGTCCGTCATGAATACCCAACATTAGAGCGTATCTATCTTGAATTAGTTGAAACAGAGAGTGCTCCAAGATTTGATGAAGAGGAGGATGAACAATGAACTGGAATAGGATATGGGCTTTAGTCCGAAAAGATATAGCAGAATTTGTAAAATCAAAATATGTACTATCTGCTGTTATAGGAATGCCTTTATTATTTGCAATTATTTTCCCACTAACTGCAGTTTTGCCAATTGCTCAAATTGATCCATCAGAGTTTGAATCAGAAGAATTTGGAGGATTCATAGATAATCTCTTTTCCAATCAGGTAGATAATTGGGACACTTTGGGAGCTCATGCTCAAACATTGATTATCATGGCTTATGCTATGTTTGTCATGGTTTTGATGTTACCGATTATCATTCCTGCAGTTACGGCTTCAGAGACGATTGTTGGAGAAAAGGAAAGAAAGACGATGGTAGCTATACTTGCTTCCCCTATGTCTGAATCGGAAATTGTCTTAGCTAAAATTATATCCTCTTTACTACCTTCATCTATAGGAACGATATTAGCAGCTGTTGGATATGCTGTTATCACGGATATATTGATTTATCCCTTTATTGGACAGCTATTGTTCCCAGACTTGTTATCAGTTATATTTGTCTTAATTTTCAGTCCAATGTTTTCTATAATAAGTGTAGAATTGATGATTATGATATCAACAAGAGTAACAAGTGTAAGAGATGCTTACCAACTAGGATCTCTAATAGTCCTACCATTGATCTTCCTAATAGCTGCTGAAATGTTTGGCTTCTTCTTTAATACATATGCCACTCTAGCAGGTGGTTTGGTTCTCATGTTAGTGATTATTGCAGCTTTGTTTAAACTTGCCACAAGTGTCTTCGATAGAGAAAAAGCAATAGTAAAAATGGTCTAAAAAAAGAAGTAAAGAAAAGAGGAGTTTGCTCTTCATTTTTTATTTTTTGGATTATTTTGATTTCTTTTCCTTACGTCTTTTCTTTTCTCGTTCCAATCTTTCTTTCTTATATTTCTTTAACTTTAATTTGTCTAATTGTTCATCTGTTAAATCTGGGGTTTCTATTAGTGGTTCAGGATTTTCGATTAGATCTTTAAGGATTTCAATTGTTGGCCCACTATAGATTCCTGGTGTGATACGGTCATCAATGCATATTTTCAGTTCCATCACTTTGCGGATATCAATTTTTTCTGTTTCTTTGTTTAACACTTGTACTTTATGTATTTTCCCTATTGTTATTAGAACTCCTGTAGTTCCAAATTCGTATAGATGATGATATACTGCTGGTATTCCAATTGAACCCAAATGAGCGAGGAATACTGTAGACCACATTGGTATATCTTTAGTGAGTGAATAAATTGGCATATTATGATCATCTGTCCATCTCATAAGCCAAAAGATGAATCCAATAATCCATCTGGGCATTGCTCCCCAGAATTTGATATCTTGCTCATTTTTGTTTACACCATGTCGAGCTTCATAGAGATGTTCGTATACGATTTTTTGAACTGATTCTAAATTATCAAAGGGATCAAACTCAATCATAGCATTTACTTCTTCTCCCTCTTCAGATTTTTCTTTGTTAACCACAAAAGCAAAAATAATTCTATTTCTTTGCCACAATCTTTTTCCTTTAATGAACCTGTTAATTTTGGGACGTAAAGCAACTGTTCTAACACCTGCTGTTAAAAAGATCTGGAATAATGTTAATTTGTCGTCTTCTTTTTTATCCTTATTGTATTTTTCCAGAAATTTGAAAGTGTTTGTGAGATCTATTTGAATTTTATAATAAATTTCACTTTCTGTTTTCTTTGGCATTATATAAA
>JAGLRO010000233.1 GCA_023136245.1 Candidatus Heimdallarchaeota archaeon | reverse complement strand
AACAAACCTCCATATATGCCTGATGCTGTAGACTTCTACTTTAAAATCCTTGCAGATAAGAACACAGGTAAATTGCTCGGAGCTCAAGCAATTGGACCAGACTCCATAACTGATAACTTAAACGTAGTTTCAATGGCACTTCAAAGTGAAATGACCTTTCAAGAGTTACTCGAAGCGGATTTATGTTATGCACCTGCAGTTAATGAAACAATCTATCCTGTTACTATGGCATTAGAAATGATTGCTCGAAAGATGCTAAGAAGACAAAGAAAATAATATTTGGGATTTTTCAATCCTATTTTCTCTTATTTATTAACAACACTTTTTATTTTGATAGATATATTTCTCATTAGAGGTAGAATTATGAACAAATTCAAACCAATGGACCCTATTAAATCACCAAGATTCTCTGGTATCAAGACATTTATGCGGATACCTCATATAAAAACTACAGAAGGAGTAGATTTTGCAATAATCGGTGTACCATCTGATGCAGGAGCTTCTTTTAGAACAGGACAGAGAGAAGGACCAGCAGCCATACGAAAAGTTTCAGCATTATTAAGACACCACAATCCGGAACTAAAAATAAGTCCTTTTGATTATATTTCTGGAATAGATTATGGTGATTTACCTGTTGTTCCAGGATATATAGAAGATGGTTACAAGAAAATTGAAGAAAGTTTATACCCAATAGTTGATGCAGGAGTTATTCCCATATTACTAGGAGGAGATCATGCGATTACTTTACCTGAGTTACGAGCTATAAAGAAGAAACATGGTCAAGTAGCACTAATCCATTTTGATTCACATAGTGATACAGTAGATGAGTATTTTGGAAAACCATATAATCATGGAACACCATTCAAAAGAGCAATTGAAGAAGAATTACTCCTAGTTGATAGATCCATACAAGTTGGGATGAGAGGTTCAATTTATACGGAAGAACATCTAGAAATACCAAAAAGATTAGGCTTTGAAGTAATCACAACATCCGAAATCAGAGAAATCGGTTTGCGGAAATTAATTCAAAAAATACTTGAAAGAGTTGGAGATGCGAAAGTGTTCATTTCGTTTGATGTAGATTTTGTTGATCCTGCATATGCACCAGGAACAGGAACACCTGAAGTAGGAGGATTCACAAGCGGAGAAGCGATGGAGTTAATAAGAGGATTAGAGGGTTTGAATTTTATTGGGTTTGATATTGTTGAAGTACTACCATCTTTAGATCCTTCTGAAATAACAGCTCTTTTAGCATCAAATGTTGTGTATGAGTTTATCTCACTTTTGGCTTTAAACAAACAGAGAAATAATCTTTAAACCACTTGTTTTTTCTTTTTCTTAGTCAGAAGTGGTTTGATATTCTATACTAACCTCTATCCCTCTTTTCTTCAGTTCTTCCTCAAAGAGTTCAAAAGGAATATCTGTTACTGGGGATAACAAACCTCGTTTTGAGATTTTGTTTTTTCCTATCAGTTGTGCTCCAATGCTAACGGTGTATCCTACAGTCCTATTCATACCAGTAAATCCAGTTTTCAGATTTCGTTTATCCAATACCTGATATACAGCTCTTACTTTTTCTCCTTCTCTTTTCCCAACTAATTCCATTCTAACAATTGCTATATCTTTTTCATTCGATTTCAGTTGAATGTGCGGTTTTATT
>JAGLRO010000232.1 GCA_023136245.1 Candidatus Heimdallarchaeota archaeon | reverse complement strand
TCTATCTGTTTTAAACTTTTCACTAAAGACATGCATGTGAGTAATTAAACACACCTCTAATCGATTGAAAGAATGAACGAATGAAAAATGAAGATTAAAGTAAAAGAATCAAACATGTCTCGAATAAATATTTTGTTTAATTATTTCCAATATAATTTCGGGGATTGATGTTGCAAAATGGATTCCGAAATCAATTTCTTTGCATTGAATTTTGCTTTATATTTTACTATAAGAACATCATTTTTTATATTAAGCTAATAGAGTATACCTTATATATACTATTTCGAAAAACGAGTGAAAATGAAAACCTATAAAATGTCAAAAGAAAGGTTTCCGGAATTTATCGATATCATAAAATCCAAAGGTAAATTATTCGGACCAGTGAAACAAAAAGAACAACATTCTTTTGAAGAAATAGATGAATTTTCCCAACTTGATTTTGATTACCAACGTACTCAAATTGCACTAAAAAAATACCTTACTCCACCAAGATACAAAACTATGCATTTTACCAAAGATACAATTGAAGAAATATTACCAGAAGACGAAAAAAACATCGTTATTGGAGCTCATCCATGTGATATTCACGGAGTGAATATCTTAGATCGGTTGTTTTTAGGGAATATTCAAGATCCATATTACGCAAAACGACGAGAAAATCTGATAATAATTGGGCATTCATGTTTTCCTGACGATAAGTGTTTTTGTCATTCAACTGGAACTGATATGGTTGATGATGGATTTGATTTATTCTTGACTAGTCTTAATGGATATTATTTAGTGTGGGTGGGAACTGATGAAGGTCTAGATCTAGCAATTGCTGCTGAAGATCTACTTGAAGAAGATATTAATGATGAAATCATTCAGGACTATGTCATTTGGCAACAAATTAGATCACAGAAATTCCGATCTGATGTCCCATATTTCAAATATCTAGCTGATATAATGGATTTAAATTATGACAGTGAAGTTTGGAAACAATTTGGGGATAAATGTCTTTCTTGTGGTACTTGCAGTTTGGTTTGCCCAACATGTAATTGTTTCAATGTAGATGACAAAATAAAGATGTCAGCAGAGGAAGGAATTCGAGAAAGAATGCTTGATAGTTGTATGCTTCCATACTACTCTCTTGTAGCTGGAGGTCATGATTTCAGACCAAGTAGAACTGATCGAATAAAACTCTACTACACTCATAAATTGAAAGAATACATTGGAAAATGGGGGCAACCAAGTTGTGTAGGTTGTGGAAGGTGTGTGGAGTATTGTCCTGTAGAAATTAATGCTCTTACCGTTGCTGAAGCATTATATGGAGAAGTTGGTCAAACAAAGGAGGTTTTAGACTTTTGATTGCACAGAAAAGTAAAGATGAAATAAATACTTACAAAGCTCATCCTGCTAAGATTATTGCTTTGAAAGATCTCAGCGAAGATACAAGATACTTCAAAGTAAGATTCATAGATGAAAACATAATTGAGTCAGATTATAGACCTGGTCAATTTGCTATTGTGTCTATTCCTGGTGCTGGAGAAGCAGTGTTTTCAATCTCTTCTCCACCAACAAGAACAGATTTTATCGAGTTCGGAATAAGAAAGGTAGGTTCATTTACTGAAGCATTGTTCAAGCTAAAAGTAGGAGATCAAATCTACATTCGAGGTCCTTATGGAGACGGATTTGATATGGAAGGGTTAACTGGAAGGGATTTGATAATTGTTTCTGGTGGATTAGGAGCTGTACCATTAAGGTCAGTATTGTTATATGTCGAGGATAGACGAGAAGAATATGATCAAGTATTCTTTATGAACGGTGCTAGGAGCCCCGCAGACATGCTTTATAAGGAAGATTTTGTTGCAATGGCACAAAGAGGAATAATTGAAACCCATTTATCCGTGGATAGAGATGAAACTGGAGAATGGCCCTATAATGTTGGATTTGTAACTGCACTATTTCCAAAGATTTCTGATAGAGTTATAAGCGAAAAAACTACTGCTTTAATCTGCGGTCCACCTGTTATGTATAAGAACGTCATCAAAGAATTATTGAACCTTAAAATTCCAAAAGATCAAATCTTGATGACACTTGAAAGAAGAATGAAATGTGGTCAAGGTCATTGCGGTCATTGTGCTGTTGAAGGGAGATATACCTGTCTAGAGGGACCTGTTTTTACTTACTATGATATCCAACATATTAAGGAGTTGATCTAAAATGTGGAAAAGAGAAAAGAAACCTATAGTTGGTGTTTTTGGGCTTTCAGGATGTGCTGGTGATCAATTAGCAATCATCCATATGGAAGATGTACTGGTTGATTTCTTTACAAGTGCAGATATTAAATACTATCATATGGCTCAATCTCATCAAGAAGTAGATCATGTCAATGTTGCTTTAGTTGAAGGCAGTGTAAACACATCAAAACAAGAAACTGAGCTCAAAGAAATTCGAGAAAAAGCTGACATTGTAGTTGCATTAGGAACTTGTGCAGCTCACGGAGGTATTCAATTCTTAGGAGAAGATGAAGAAGAATTTAAAGAAAGATTGGCTTACGTTTATGGTAAGGATGGTATTGTTCCTGAATTCTTAGATATGATTGGACAAGCTCAAGCTGCCCGACCTATCAGTGATTTTATTAAAGTTGACTTTACTGTCCCTGGATGTCCGGTAGCAAAAGAGAATTTGATTCCAATTTATACAAAATTAATCAGTGATTTACAACCAGTAAAATATCCTTATTCAGTATGTCTCGAGTGTAAATATCAAGGAAATGATTGTTTCTTATTACATGGAAAATATTGTCTTGGTCCTATAACCTCAGCAGGATGTGATGCTAGATGTCCATCTTTGAATGTTTCTTGTGTAGGATGTTTTGGTCCATTCGAAGCAGCAAACTATGAATCTATGATTGATAAACTAAAGGAAATTGGTTTATCTGAAGAAGAAATTTTACGAAAAATAAAGATGTTTGGTGGAAGTACTGCCAAAGCAGCAATTGGAGGAATGAAAAAATGAAAGATCTTAGTGTAGATGTTTTAGCAAGAGTGGAAGGAGATGGAGGAATAAAAGTAATCGTTGAAAACAATGAAGTGAAGGATGTTTTAGTTGACATCTTTGAAGGTCCAAGAATGATCGAAGCTTTAGTACGAGGAAAAACAATTCATGAAGATATTTCATTAGTTTCAAGAATCTGTGCAATTTGTACAGTCTCCCATAGATACGTTGCGATAAAATCCATTGAGAAAGCGCTCAATGTAGAAGTATCTGAGAAAATTAAGTTGTTACGCTATTTGATGCATCTTGCTGAATATGTTGAATCACACGTTCTACATGTTTATTTCCTCGCTGTACCTGACTTCTTTAAACAACCATCTGCTATAGCTCTCTTACCAACTCACCATGACACAGTTGTTCAAGCTGTAACTATGAAGAAATATGGAACAGAACTCATGAAGCTTTTAATGGGGAGAAAAATCCATGGAGAAAATCCACAAATTGGTGGTTTTGGTCGAATACCAACTAATGAAGAACTTGATTGTTTTGCTGAAAAAGCGGTAGAATATAAAGCA
>JAGLRO010000231.1 GCA_023136245.1 Candidatus Heimdallarchaeota archaeon | reverse complement strand
TCATCATCAGCTTCTTTGAAAATAGCAGCATAACCAGGAACAAGAAAATTTGTGTAGTAACAGACTCCATCTTCTTTGAAACTATGCGTTCCAGCTTCAACGTATACACTACTACAAACAGCTTCTGGAGAAGAATCTAGCACTCCTATAGAACGAGCAATCTTTGATACAGCTCCATCAGCTGCAATCAAAACCTTGGCTTTGATTTCTTCTTTATCTTCTTCATATGCTCTGATTATCCAGATTTTTTCCTTTTCTAGAAATTGAACTTCTTTTACTTTATATTCTTCAACCAGTTTCGCTCCTTCTTGTTCAGCAGCTCTAGCCATTTTTCATCCAAAATTTCTCTTTTGATTGCGATCATTAAATGACTACCTATTTCCTGAGCAGAATTATCAATATAACTGATTCTTCGAGGACTAACCAAACCCCCCACTGCAGCCCATCTACCCTTCTTTTCTTCTAATATCTCTTGAAGTACTCCCATCCTCTCCAAATGCATTTGAGCTCTCAGTGATACAGCATCTCCACAGATTTTTCTTCGAGGAAATTTCTCTTTTTCTAATAATACTACATTCTTTCCTTGTTTAGCTAGATAATAAGCAGTAGAAGACCCAGCTGGTCCTGCTCCCACAATACATACATCACAAACATCACTTTTCAGTTTAGATAATTTTGTTTTGGTAGCCACAATACTCAGTTTTGTTTCTAAGTTGAATGATAACTTTTCAAGACTTTTTAATCCCTAAAATACTGAATATTTCTTCTTCTGAGTTAGCTAACAAGGATATGTGACCCTCATCTTCGAAATATGTTGCTTTACTTCTTGGCAATAATCTCTCTATTTCTTTTGTAGCTGTTACTGGAGCTATTTTATCTTCTACTCCATGGAATAAATAAATATCTACCTCCTTTGGTATTTTTTCTAAATCAATTCCCCATGGACTACCTATCAATTTTGCTTCATGTGTTAAGCCCTTAAGTCCTCTTCGAAATGCTTCACAGTGGGCTTCTGCAATATTATCTAGGATGCTAGAACCCTGTAGCAAAATCTTATCTTTCTCTGAGAATTTCTTGAAATTAATTTTGAAATATCTTTCTCCCCCATCTTCCTTTCGCAATTGTCTGCATCTAATCCACCAGAAAAGTGCTTTGAAAAGTAAAGGTAAATATTTCGCCATCCTGAAGATAAATCTGTGATTGAGATAAAGTCCCTTTAGTTCAAATTCAACTGACCCTAAAGCTGAGATCATGGTGACAACATTTATTCTTTCTGCTAGACAATATGCACATGCTAATGCGTAAGGTGCTCCTGTAGAAAATCCAAATATGCTAAATTTCTTTATTTCTAGCAAATCTGCTAATTCTCTTATGTCATTTGGCCAATCAATGATTTTTCTATTAGGTTGAAAATCTGACAATCCTAATCCTGGTCTGTCAACTGCTATTAACCTCATACCAACCTCATTAGCTTTTTTATGCATTATTTTTCCTTCTAGTCTAGAACTAGGATAACCATGAAAATAGAAGGTTGGTTTCCCATTAGAATCTCCTAAATCAGCATAAACTAGTTTTCTTCCATCCTCAAGCAAAACTGTTTTTTGTAACCTATCTGCGAGCGTCATCGAATCATTAAGTTATTCTCTTTCGAATATTAGAAACTTTCTTCGTTAAATGTCAAATTTCCAAATGGGAAAAGGTTAAATTGTTGTTTTATTTTATCAGTCTAGTTTGTCACACAGTCACCTTTTGCTCAGGTTCTTTTCAATTTGTGGTTATGTTTTTAAACTATCTTTATATTTTTAGATGAGGGATTTTATGAAAATCAATCAAATTCTAGAGAAAATCAAAGCTGATTTCCAAGATATTCATCTTAAAGAAATTCAAAGATTCATCAAACAGCCTTCCGTTTCTGCTGATGGTAATGGAATTATTGAAACAGCTGAAATGCTAGTTAAGAAGATAGAAAAACTTGGTGGAAAAGATGTTCATCTTGCTGATCTTTCTGGTGAAGCTTTTGGTCATCCTATTGTTTTTGGAGAAATCTTCTCTGATGTTTCTAAACCTACTCTTCTCTTTTACAGTATGTATGATGTTCAACCAGTTTTTCCAGAAAACTGGATTTATGATGGTAAGGAAATCGACCCATTTGGAGCTGAAATTATTGATTTTGAATGGATACCTGGTTACTCTGGTAAATGCCTTATGGGACGTGGAGTATGCAATCAGAAAGGTCCAACTATTGCTTTCTTCAATGTTCTTGATGTCTATAAAGAGATTTATGGTGAACTCCCTTTCAACCTTATCTTTGCACTTGAAGGTGAAGAAGAATTGGGTTCCATTCATGTAGGACCATTTATTGATAAGTATAAAGAAAAACTCAAACGTGCAAAAGTACTGCTTTTTCCAGCATTCTGGGAAAATGAAATTGGGAGAATAAGTATGCCTTTAGGGGTTCGTGGTGTTGTTGCTTTGAAACTCAAATGCAAAGGTGGGAAATGGGGAGGACCAACTATGAGAAACCAACACTCTGCTGTATCAGGGATTATTCAGAGCCCTGTTTTCAAGTTGATTGAATGTTTAAATTCGCTGAAAAAAGATAGTGCTAATGAAATTTTAGTTCCTGGAATAATGAATGATCCTGATATAATAGGTCCCGATGAAGAGGATGAACAAGTGATCGAAAATTTTCTAAAGAATTATTCATTTGAAGAAGAAGTGAAGAGAGATGGAAATATCCAGACTTTTCGCTTTAATGAGAATAATCGTGAGTTATCGGATCGTGAAGCTATTATTGAGATGTTGTTTAAACCAGGAATCTCTATTAATGGAATAGAAGCAGGTTATTATGGAAAGGGGAGTATGACTATTATTCCTAAAGAAATTAAAGTTAATATAGATATACGCTTACCTCCTTTCCAATCAAGAAGCTATGTGATTGATAAATACAAGAGTTTTCTAGATAAGAATTTTCCGATGGTTGAATATGAGTTTGAGAAAGGAGGTTATGAAGCTGGAAAGATACCCTTTTCTCATCCTTTAGCTCAAACTGCTTTTGCTCTCTATAAGGAATTTAACAAAGAAGTACTAGTACTTCCTTTAATTGCAGGTTCTGCACCTTTTGCTCTCTATCAAAAGAAGTTAGATATCCCCTTTCTAGTTGGTGGAATTGGTCATAGTGGAAGAGCTCATTCTCCTCTAGAATATGCTGTAATTGAATCAGATAAACCTGAAATAAGTGGAATTATAGACTATGAATTATATATAGCAAAACTATTGAATAAAATAAGTGCTGAATATTAATTGTAGTTTATTATTTTCCTTTTCTTTCTACCAATAAGAAAGAAGAAAATATAGCTTAGCTTAATTTAACAGCAAACTTTCAGTAAGTATTTATAGCAAAAAAAAGACTTGAATTACTAGAGGTCGATATTTTGTCTTCTAGGAATAAATTGATATTTTTAGTAATAATAAGTATACTTCTAAGTAGTTTAAGCTTAATAGCAATTTCTGAATCTTCTAGTAATGAAAACATAATCAACATCGTTTCAAATGATTCAATTTTCTCTGAAAAGGTTGATCATAATATAGTTAAGATTGATTCATCCCAAGATTTAGATGAAAACAGCTTTCAAGATAGTTTTGAAAGAACTTTGAGAGAAAGCTCTCCATCCAACTCTTTTGAAGCTATTGTCTCCTTTTCTAAGCCTACTAGCTCAGTAGAACTATCCTTTCTTGAGATGTGGGATATTGATGTTCTATCTGAATACAGTGTTATTCACTCCTTTCACATCAAAGGTAGTGCTCATTCAATTTTACAACTGAATCAGCTTCAAAATACTATTTTTATTGAAGAGAATTCTGTGGGAGAAGCTTTACTCTTCAGTTCAATCCAACAATCAGGTGTTAGAAAAGTATGGCAAGATTCATTAGGATATGGATATACAGGAGATTCTTCTACAGCTATTGCTATATTAGATACTGGAGTCGATGACAGTCATTCTGATTCAAATTT
>JAGLRO010000230.1 GCA_023136245.1 Candidatus Heimdallarchaeota archaeon | reverse complement strand
AAAGAGAAAATCTTCTTCATCATCAACATGAAGTACTTTGATAATATTAGGAGTTGAATCTAAAACTGAATTGCTTTTCCTGTCGTAGTTTGGATTAACCACTAGAATAACCTCTAATATTCATTAGCATTACTCCCTTTAAAATTGTTTTTTAAGTTCAATGAAAAATTGTAAATATAATAGAGGAACTGTTATAGTAAGTATATTAGGTGTTTCAAAATGGGAATTGAATTTAATGAGCATTTAAACAAAGAAATAAGTATAATTGGTTCGATTTCAAATATGCCTTGGCAACATCTAATAGATTTTTCTGATTCTTATCCAAATATACAGTATTTAGATCTAGAATCTGGGGATCAAATTGTTATTTATTCAAAAAATCCTATTGATTGTTTACATAAAATCAAGATAACTGGAAGAGTTATCAAAGTTACAGGAAAATCAAAACGACCAGGGAATAAATCTAAAGATGATTATATAGAGTTCCAAGTAGTTGTTGATAATTGGGAATGTTTTAATTAGTAAATAGCCATTACTAAATCAATAATCGGAGTAATCCACGATGATTGATGAGGATAAAATGGAATATTTATTTGAAAGTTTGAAAGATAAAGATCCTCACGTTCGTGTTTTTACAATTAATTCTATAGTAGACAACAAAAATAGGGATTTAGCCGTTCCAGAATTGATCAAACTACTTTTTGATGATTCTCCTGTAGTTCGGAGTAGAGCAGCATGGGCTCTAGGAAAAATTAAAGATTTAACTGCTTTCGACAATCTGATTCAAGCATTGAATGATGAAGAAGGGGATGTTAGAAAGAATGTGATAAGATCTTTAGGAGAGATGATGGCGTTTGATGCGATACCTTATCTCGTATCAATGTTTGAAGATGAGAGCTGGGAAGTAAGAGCAGAAGTAGCTGTGGTTTTGGAATATATAGGTTGGAATCCTAAGAATAGAGAAGAACAGACATACCAGCTGATTGCAAGAGGAAAATGGGAAGAATTAGAGAAATTAGAAAACATAAATGCCGAAATTTTTCTGAAGTTCTTGAAAGATGATGATAGAGAAACTAGAAGTAAAATTGCTTGGTTGTTAGGAGAAATAGGAGAAAAAAAGTACACTCAATCTCTCTTCGATTTGTTCATGACAGATGGTTTTCAAGATGTAAAGGAGAACTCTTCAATTGCTTTAGGTAAAATTGGTGGAAAGAAAGCTTTAGATTTATTACTGGTTTCACTACATGATGAGGATTGGTATGTAAGAAAATGTGCAGCAACAGCTTTAGGTTATATCAAAGAACGAACATCAATTCCTGCACTCCAATCATTAGTTAAGGATGATAATACTTTTGTCAGTAGAAGCGCAGAAGAAGCCTTGAAGAGGATAGAAGAAAATAGTAATTGATTTTATTAGAGATGAATATCTCTTTATGGATATATTTAAAATTGAATAATCAAATTTTAAAATGAAATTACAAACAAAAAACGTACCTCTTGGAGGAGTAATTTTATGGACAATATTAGAGAAAAGTTAAGCATATCTCAAGAAAATTTGGATGCAATTCAGAAGTTCTTTTTGGATGAAAATAATCCTTTCGTAAATGATATTTTGAATATTATAGACAAATATGGAGGGACAGATGAGATAAATTCGAAATGTGAAGAAGCTCGTCAACTAGAAACGATATACAAGAAATTAGAAACTGTCAATCCTGATTATATTGATGAGCTTGAATGGTTGATAAAACAAAGAGAAAATGAAGCATTCATAAGCGTTAATGAATACCGAAGAAAGATTTTAGGAAATGCGGTAGATAGAATGAGTTTTGATGAATCTTACGCTGTGACCTTGGAATTATCAGCATGTCAATACTTCCCATTTTTGATAAAAGGAGCAAAAAAAGCAATTATCAATCAAGAATTACTACCGGGAAGAATAATTAGAGTAAGAAATATGAAAGAACAAGAGAAGGATGGAGATCTACTAGCAATGTGTGGAGCTGTTGATATAATAGGGGCTTCGTGTGTTGAGACACTTGATACAAAAGGAACAATGCCAGGACCAGATGGGTTGCCAGTGAATGTTCACCTAGGGGGACCTGCGACAATTACAGGTTATTTCGGAGGAATAGGAATGCCTAATGAGTTGTGCTTACGCTGGATCGATGAGGTTCTTTATTATTATACTACTTATGGTGTAAAACAAGTTTTGAACATTAATCTTGGTACGATTATTCTCGGTTATATGCTCTACAAGCTTGGTGTTGATAATGAATTCAAAATCTCTGTCTTTGTTGGTAATGATAATCCTTATTCTGTTTTATGGACTCTACTTGCAGCAAAATTATTCGCTAGAGATGATGGAACAAGTCCTCTGATAGGTTTCAATCTTTCAAATGCAGTTAATAATGATACTATAGAAAAAAGCTCTCACATTAGAAATCATTTAGGTTTTGAGAATGTTGTGAGATTAGAACATCATATCATTGAAACTTGGAAAGATATTGTTAGACAACCTTATGATAGAACTTCAGAGTTAGTAGAAATTGCTGATAAAGTTAAGAACATTAGTGCAAAGCACGAAGGTGGTCCAATTGAAATAGAAGAAACAAGGGAGTATCCTTCTAGTATCCTTGATTATTTCAAAACAAAAGAACAGATTTCTGAAGAAGGAATTTGGGATCATCTACTTCAAAACTATCTTGACAGACAACAAGCAGTCAATAATACAGCTAAAGCTCTAACAGAAAAAGGTCATACATTCATAGCTGCAAGAAATCTTCATCATCGATAAGAAGCTGCGGTGTTTAAATGAAAAAAATGGCAAAGGGAATGTATCAGATTCTTGGTGAGGGAGCATTCGA
>JAGLRO010000023.1 GCA_023136245.1 Candidatus Heimdallarchaeota archaeon | reverse complement strand
AAAAAATAATCAAAGAAATATTAATAATTTTGGTTCTCTTCATCTGCAATTTAGAACTCAATATTTTCTATATGTATTTCATTCATCAAAGTTTAAATAACCACAATCAATGTTAACTGTCAATGGAAAGGAAATCAAACTGGAGCACAATAAATCACATTGTAGGTTATGTTCTATATTGCTTTATTTGCGCATATTTCATCTGGTCCTTAGTCAATATTAGTTTAGCATACAAGAATGAATTGAATGTATCTGGGATTGCTGTAAACATCCTTGCTCTACTGTTTGAGGTCTTAGGTTTCTTTTTTGCATTATATTTTGCTATTCAATTAATAGATGGAGTATTAAGGGTAGGGGAAGTTCCTTATGACTTAACAAAAGTTAGTGGTCAAACAAAAATAAGTGTAATAATTCCAATCCATAACGTTCAACCAAATGTATTAGAGGAAACTCTTGCTGGTTTTTCTGAACAAACATATTCAAATTATGAAGTCTGGGTAGGAGATGACAGTAACAATGAAAGACTGAAAAAATCATGTGAAGAAATCTGTAATAAATATAACGCTACCTATTATTATGAACCTAATGATCGCTTTAAAGCTCATATGGTAAATATTGTAATCCCTAAAACAGATGGGGAATTAATAGCATTTTTTGATGTAGATCATATTCCTGAACCTGATATTTTGGAGAAATTTGTTGCAATAATGGAACAGTATCCAGAATATGCATTTATACAAGCGAAATTTGGTTTTAGAAATGTAACAAATTTCTTACACGTATGGGAAGCAATGAGCTTAACACAGCAGTTTTGTTCAGAAAATGGTAGAAGACCAATAGGAACTGTGCTATATAGCGGTTCAACAGCTGCTTTCAGAAGAGAATACGCATATCCGTTACCAGAATGCCAAATGACTGAAGATTTTGACCATTCAGTTACATTGATTATGGATGGAAAAAGAGGTTATTTCTTAGATGAATTAGGATCAATGTCTTTAGTTCCTGAAACAATGCCTCATCAAATTAGTCAACTTTTCAGATGGTTTACAGGACAATCTGGTATTCTTTATGATCATTCAGGAGACATTATCAAAAATACAATAAAGGGCAAATTACGCCCCCGACAAGCATTAGATATAATCTCTTCTGCTTTATTGGTTGTAGCTGCAACTTCTTTCTATTTCTTAGGTATATTTTATACAGTTTTATATTTCAAGAAAATACCATTAATAAGAGCATGGTTTTTAGGACAGCTTTGGTTGATAATAATTCTTTCTTTAACATTCATTATCTATTTTTCGACTATCTCAGCAACAACACTTTACACTATGAAATCAGCTACTTTTCCTTTGAAGTTGTGGCATGTACCTTTCTTCTTAGCTTTTGGCAGTTTAACAGCTCCCTTCTTCTTAATACCAGCTTTCAAAGGATTATTTGGTAGAAATAAAATGATTCCTGGAAAAACCAAATGGAACAAGAAGATACCAATTTATAGATGGGCTTCATTTTTCTCAGTGACAGGTTTATTCTTCCTCTATTTAACCGTGGATTCGATACTACAACAACTATGTGGAAATTTCAATCTAGGATTCTGTTATTATACAGATCCGTACATCAATTTCTTCTTCATTCTTTTTGGAATGATAGGATTAACCTTGACTTTTTCATTACCTTTCATGTACATAAGTTCCAAGGTTTTTAAACCAAAAATCTTTGAAGAAAAACATGTTTATCATTAGAAATAATACAAGCATTCTCAAAAAGACAAATTCTTTTTATCAGCAGGCATCATGATTCTGGGGCAAAGGAATTTGCAATTACAATTAAAGAAATAATAGAAGATTTAGCAAAGAAACAGTAAGATTTAGATTATTAATTTAATAATATTATAATCTTAAACCGAATTATAATTTCAGTTTTTTGGAGAACTTTTCTCATAAAATTTTTAATACACTATTATTTCTCATCACACATGAAAATAAAACTAGTCACAGATTCTCATGCGTGTCTTCCAATGGAATTCATGAAAAAGGAAAAAATAAGCTTTTTAGAGAGTTTATTAATTATTGACGAAAAAGACTACAAAGAGCTAACTGAAATAGATAGAGATGATTTTATCAAGAAAATCCCTGTTTTTGACCCTTATCCAAAAACTTCGATTGCCAGTCCTCAACATGCTTTAGATATCTTTGAACAAGCGATTAAAGAAGGTTATGAAGCAATATTCTATATTGGTGTATCTCCTACTATCTCTAATCAATATAATTCAGCAAAAGTAGCAGCAAAGAAGGTAGAAAAGAAAATTAAGGTTACACTTTATGAATGTGGCTTAAGTACTGCAAGTCAAGGAGCTATTGTACATAATGCAGTGAAATTACTTAATAAAGGAAAAAGCGTTTCAGAAGTCATTAAAGAATTAGATAAAACTAAAAAATTTACACATACACTTGGAGCTTCTCAATCTTTTGATGCTTTATTCAAAACTGGTAAAATTCAGAAAAAAATGTCTCTAAGTGTGATGTCATCAGTGATGAGACTTAAACCAATGTTCGAAGTAATCCTCGATGAAGGAGTTCAAAGCAGAGGAGCAGGAATGGGTTTCAACGGTGCATTAAAGAAGATCTATCAAAGAATAGAGGAATTAGCTAAGGATGATACTGAATATGATTTGTTTCTTAGTGATGCAAATAATACGAAGCATTTCAAGAAAATAGAAAAGGAAATAGGTAAAATTGTACAAATCAAAGATGTTCATTATTGGCAAATAGCTCCTGTTGTTATGAACTCATTAGGTCTAGAGAGCGTTCAAATAACAATCTCTCCTCATATCAATTAACTTTATAAAAATGGTATATACCCTAATCAGTAAGCATTAAAGTACGAAGTTGAAACTATTGAATTTCGAAGACGAATACCCACAAGACATGACTTTTATCAAGGAATCAACAAAAGAATATATTCTAATGTCAGATGAGCAAGAAGTGCATTGTTATTATTCAAAGAAAAAGAACAATTTCAAGGGTACTACTATCTTCTTTATGCAAGGTTTTGGTTCTGGAGTATATTCATGGACAGATTTATGGGATGAGTTGTACGGTGAATTCGATTTAATTGTGATGGATCCTAGAGAAAAAGAAACTATAAAACTAAAGAAAAAAAGTAAATGTACAATTCAAAGAATAGCTCTTGATATAGCTGAGACCTTACATCATTTTCGAGTAGATGAGAAAAACGTCTTTATTATAGGTTCAAGTATTGGAGCTAGTTATATCGCTCATAGTGTAAGTAAAGGATGGATAAAACCCCGAGGTTGCTTCTTTGCGGGTCCATCAATTAAACCAAGAAATCCAAAATTCTTGTTGAGATTAACTTTCCTTTTCCCTAATTTTATTGTAGATAAGCTTGCTAAATTCGTTGCAGGAAAATACCTACAAAACAAAGTTACAGAAGGTTTTCAGCGAAAAGTTTTCTTCAATCGCATAGAGCATATTGATATTGGTAGATGGAAACAGTGCATAAGCATCTCCAACTGGGATGCTTCAGAGGATTTCAAACAGATGGATAGTGTTGTTTATATCATCAGAACCACAGGAGATAAGTATCACGAACTGAATTCAACTGAGGAAGTGAAGCAGCTTATAACTAATAGTCACATTATTGATGTTCCTAGCTATGATTATATTCACGTGAAACCAGGTGTAAAAGAATTCATAGGTATCCTGAAAGATTATATTCATAAAATTCCTTCAAATTGAACTTATCTTCCTTTTTCCACAAATATTTATAAAAAAGATATTTCGCAAAGTAACGTTTAATATGAGTATTGTTAGTAAAACGAGTAAGAAGAACATCTTTCTTTTCCCTTTTTTCTCTTCTTAAAGCAATATGGAAATTCTTTTTTATGTGAAAATCCAATTATCATTATCTTGCATTCTATGAGGTCTAGTTTGAGGTTAACAGTTAGCATAATTTTTTTCATGATGCTTTTAGCTATGATTCCAAGCTCAATTTATGCAAGAGAAAATGACATTTCAGAAAAACCTATTTTGTCTCAATCAACTGTTCTAGTTAGGTCTCATACTATAGAAATAGATGTTTTCTCGCCGACTTCTATTGAAGTAATAGAGACATTTGTTATCCAGAATACTCAAACTTCGATTATAACATCTGTTGATCTTTGGATAAATCATTCCTTGACTACTCTCGTTGTAGAAGATGGAGAAGGTGCTTTGATCCATGATTGGTATGTAATTACAAATACATCAAATCTGCTAACAGTGCTATTTCGATCAGCATTGGGGCAGAATGATACAGCAACTTT
>JAGLRO010000229.1 GCA_023136245.1 Candidatus Heimdallarchaeota archaeon | reverse complement strand
CATGTGAAGAAATCCAATAATTTTGATCTAGAAATTATTTTTTCAACATCAGCTAGAACCAACCTGTGTTCAGAGTGATTTACCAATGATCCCACAGCACCATTCTCTTTAAGAGCTTCAATTAAGTTGTTTCCTGTGAAACTTCCTGGGTCATTAGAATCAACATGTTGTGACAAAACTGGAATATCAACTGACTGTGAAACTTTCCATATATCAACCGTTTGAGGACAAACAGCTATTTCTACACCTATTTCTTTTGCTACTTCTTCAGCAGTTTTTGACAAATATAAACTCTTTTCCCCTACAGCTTCTAAATAATTTTTGAAGTTTAGAATTATTATTGGAAATGATATTTCAGACATAATTCTATATTATTTGATGTGTTTAAAAAAGTTCCTTGATAACAATAAGTATGACTACAACATTTGAAATCTTTATATATTGTAAGTACAAATAAGACATATAGAGATGTCAAATAACTCTTGGTGATTTGCTTGTATGGTGCTGACCAGATAAATTCAATTCTGCATGAAATTATAACAAGTGATGCGAATATTAATCATGTAATATTAGCTGATAAAACAGGTTTAACGCTAGCATATTCTTCTCGTTTTGCTTTTGATGAGTTTGAAACAGAAGCTCTTGGAGCAATTGCAAGTGCAGTTTACTTAGCTAGCGAGCAACAAGGACAAAATGTGGGTTTAAGTGAACTTGATATTATCATCTCCGAATTTGAAGATGGTTTAATATTAGTTGCTAGTTGTGGAAGTACGGTTCTGTGTTTGATTACTGATTCAGGTGTAGCTCTTGGAATGGTAAGAAGAACTATGAAAATGGCTGCTGAAAAAATAAGAAATATATTGGATGTTGAAGCGAAACCTGTCCCTGCTCCTGAAGTAAAAACCACTGCAGCTCCAGCTCAACCTGTTGTTATTGAAGAAAAGAAAGTACAGGATGAGTTCATTTCAGATTTAGAGCTTGCTTTACGGGAACTAGAACAGTTTTAGTTTTTATTACAATACCAGAGGAGTGTTAAATGGATTTAGATTCTTCAAAAGAAGGGTTAGAAAGAATAGGGAAAAAGAACACAACTGTAGATTCAAGAGGAGAATTATTTCTTACTGGAATAAGAACTCTAGATCAAAAATTAGGAATGGAAATGTCTACTCGGAGAGGTTTACCTAAAGGTTCTATTATTCTTGTAAGTTATCCTTCAGGAACTGTTATTCCAACATTATTTGTGCAGAGAATTTTACTAAATTGGGCACAAAATAAGGGAGAAAATGTTATATTCTATATACATAGTAGCAGACCATACAATCATGTAATCAATTCTTTCAGAGCATATGAATGGGATATTGGACCATACGAAAACAAGAATTGGTTTTTTGAAAACATGTTTGATTTATCTAGTTCTGCAATGACATCTACTCTAAAACTAGGAAAAATAGAAGTCAGACGAAAAACATATGTAAAGCGAGTAATTGATAGAATGCTTCATGTAAAAGAGAATCAAAAAAAACAGTGTTTCAGTGTTTTTGATGATTTATTATGGATGAAAGAAGATAGATTAGATGAAGATTCAAATGCTCTAATTGCTTTTCTCAGAAGAACAATCATTTCCTTTTCTGAACTTGGTGGAGTTCATTTCTTCTTATTACCTCAAGATGTATTAGAACCTGTAGCTGAGAGAATAATTATGAATGCTGCAACCGGGATCTTTCATTTTTCAAGAAACATATTAGGGAGTAAAATAAAGGACACTTTTGCCATAACAAAACTTATGGGTGTAGCATACATTAGTGAAAACCTAGACATATCACCTTCTGAAGCTGAAGGATTTAAGATAGAATCAACAGCGAAAATTTAAGTGGTACTAATGGATCTTAACAAAGAAAAAAATACTGAGGAATCCCCAGAAATAGCTGAAATAACAGATGAAATTGAAAAGCTCACTGAGGAAGTAAAAGTAGTTAAGGAGGAGATAAGAAATTCTAAAAGAAAAAGAGAGATATTAGAAACTTCCTCTGGATCCAGCATCAAAGAACCTATAGAAATAACCCCAGCTATCGAATACATAAGCTACTTATTAGAGAATTCTTCAGAGCAAATAGTTTCAGAAATGAAATCAGAATTTTTCAGATTATTCAATTTTCTGTCAAGCATGCTTTCAGTAACACCTAATCATTTAGAAAAAAGGTCTTTCGCTCAGAGTGATATTACTGAAAACGGAGAAGAATTGGATGGGGATGTTAAACAAAAAATACAAGCTATTTCTATAAATGAGAGAGAAGATATGTTGAAATTGTTACTAGATGAAAGAGAATCACTAGTTTATGAATTATCTGACCAAATAGTTGCGATAGAAGTTGAAAAAAAATCTCTCCAAGATAAAGTAAAATTAATAGAGGAAAACAAACTTAAATGGGAAAGACAGAAGAATGTTTTGGAGAAATTAGTAACAACAGATCCAAGATTCAACATCATCAATTTACTTAGAAGAATGGGAGTAATTGCACCAATACAACTCTCTTTTGTTTTGGGTGTTTCACTATCTCAGACTAATAAATATATACAAGAATTAGAAAAAATGCAAATTCTTAAGTTAAATGAAGATGAGACAGTTTCATTACATCCAGCTTTTGATGAAGACACAATGAATATACGAATAGAAATTAACAACAACAATGAGGAATAAGAAATAATTAGATTTATTGTTGTGCATAGAGTTTCTCATAGAATAAAACAATGTTCTTTAGTAAGGTTTTGAAGGATTCGTCTACGTTCTCACCTGTCTTTGCAGAAGTTTCAATATAAGGAACAGAGAATCCAGACCAATTGGAAAGTGAACGAGCATATTCTTCAGACTGCTCTCTCATTATTGGATCTTTTGCTGTCGCTCGTAAATCTGATTTATTACCAATTAGAACTATTGGAACTACACGATTGCTATTATTCTTTAGAAGTTCAGCAATCCAAGAAGGAATATTTTCAAAACTGGAACGACGGGAAATATCAAAAACCAAAAGACAACCTGAAGTTCCGCGATAATAGACTTCTCTAACTGCAGAGAACCTTTGTTGTCCAGCTAAATCCCATATTTGAGCTACAAAATCTTGATCATCAATACGTAATCGCTTAACGGCAAAATCAGCACCAATGGTCATGCTATATCCATCTTTAAATCCCTCTCCCAAATAGGTTTTACGTAAACTTGTTTTCCCCACTGCTCCATCTCCTAGCAAGGTTATCTTGAAGATTTTACGCTGTCCTGCAGCCATGGTCTAGTCCCCATTATTACAATTTATTTTATCTCTTGGATAGTATTTAAACTATTTGTTATTCCTCGGTAACTATTTTTTCACCTACTAGGAAGGTGAAATTCTTTGATTTGTAAATTGGAATAAAAAAGAGAAAATCCAAGATTGATTTGGTTGTTAATTTGGCAAGACAAATTCATCAATCCATGGTTAATGTTAGAAAAATAAAACTTTTCAGTACAAAGTATACTATGATTTTCTTCTTATCAGTATACCAATTAAACCTATTCAAGAGAAACACTTCTATTCGAGATACATCTGCCACCCAATCTTGTAAGTTATTGATAATGTACAAGAGCAATTTTAGATAGAATAATCTGCAATATTCAATCTTTCACAAAATATAAATTGTATTTAATTTCATGTAAGTTAATGACTGAAACTTTCCAAAATAGAGAAAGAAAAATAATTTCATTACTGGAAGAGTATTATCCTAGTTTTAAAGGAGGATTAGTACATTATTCATCACCTTTTCAATTACTAGTGGCAGCTATTCTTAGTGCTCAAAGCACCGATAAACAAGTAAACGCAATTACAAAAGAACTTTTTTCTAAATTCCCTGACCCCCAGTCTTTCTCTTCTTCATCTCTTCTGGAAATTGAACAAGCTATTGCATCAGTTGGTCTTTACAAGAATAAAGCCCGTTTCATCTATAACCTTTCATTATGTTTAATTCAGGATTACAACTCAGAAGTACCAACTACGCTAGATGAACTTGTTAAATTACCTGGTATTGGAAGAAAAACAGCTAATGTATTACTGAATGATTGGTTTGAAATTCATGAAGGTATAGCAGTCGATACTCATGTTAAAAGAATATCTTTTCGCTTAGGATTTACAAAAAACACAAATCCTGAGAAAATTGAGAAAAATCTAATGGAAATTGTACCACAAGATAAATGGGGATGTATAACTCATCTCTTAATCTCTCATGGAAGAGCTATTTGTAAAGCTCAAAAACCAAAATGCAATGCTTGCTTTTTGCTCTCTGATTGCCCAAGAAAAGGTGTAATTGAAAAGTAGTTTTCTAATAAACATATTGCCTTTTGTATATCCTTTTTAAGTAACATAAAACATTTCTATATTGCAATAAAATTTATGTAGGAAGCAATTACCTAGTTAATTGCACAATATAAATGAAGGATGAATAAAATGTCAAAAATTGATATTCTTCCCCCCTTATTAGCACGCATAGGGTTCAATGAGACCGATATTAAAGTATATGCTGCTACATTGGGTCTAGGAAAAGTTACAATTGGTGAACTGCTTGTAGTTACCGGATTAGATCCTCTTACACTAATTCAATCAGTAAAAAATTTAGAAGAATTAGGTTTCTTAAAGAAAACTGCAGGTCGAACTCCTGAATATTTCGGAATGCTCCCCTTTCTCAAAGAGTATATTGTAGTTGAAAAGGATGCTCTTTATTCTCTTGATGGGGTGATAACAGCTCTAAAAAGTGCAAAAGAAGGATATCAGGAGAAAAAAACAAAGTTTGGTGGAACACTTGAATTGACCGAAGAGGGACATGTTTTTGATATTCATGTCGTGAGTGGTCTAATTAAACAGGTTGTGGATGCTCTTTATCAAAAATATTTGGAGCATAGTGAGCAAACTGAAGATTCTGCATCCAGCTTTATTGAAGAATCTCGTTCAGACATCGAAGGATATTTGACCAAAATTATGGATCAACCACTTGTTTTTTCTGCACAACTTGAAACTTATGTTGAGGAGCTAAATGCATTTATTAAGCAATTTCATCATACTGCAAAGCTACAAAGTGATCAACTAGTTAGTTCAATTAATGAGAAAACAAATCAAACTTTCGAAAATCTAAAACAGATATTAGGTAATGGACTTGATTCACATACTGACAATCATAAGGAGTTTCTTGATAAACTTGCTCCTGAGCTTGATAATGAGCTTAAGGAGTTAATTGGACAAGTTACAGAAATACAAGAAGCTTTCTCTGAAAGCTATAACAAAGTCTGGCAAGAAGCATATTCATCTTGGACAAATGAATCGAAAAATATAGTTGAAGAACTGTCTCAAGAGGTAAATAATCTATTTACTGATCAGATAAAGCAAACACAAGAACTTAGGAGAAGTGTAGAACAGATAGATAGACAAACAAACTTTCTTTCTTCAAAAATAGCTGAAGCATTGAACAGTATTGAAACATCAGCTGTATTGAAACTAGGTAAAGCAAGAAAGCAAATAGAATCACCATTAACAGATGCGAGAGACACTGTAAGGAATTTAGCAAATGATTTAAACGAAAGTGGTCTCCAACTTATAGATCAGCATGTTCTTGCTCTAAACACGGTAAGGGATGAAATCAGATCAAAATTGGATCATTTCCAATTAAGTGGTGAAACATCAATAAGAACAAAGAAGAATCAATTGACTGATGTTGCAATAGAGAAGATTGATTTACTCCCGAGTAATTTACTAGAATTAATTCAAGATGAAACAGAAAAATATGCTTTATCCGCATATGAATCCTGTTCTGAAGTAACTAATCAGCTAAAACAAACGACAGATGAGGAGATTTCAACTACAAAAAACGAAGTACTAAAAGAAATACAATCCTATTTTGCTGAACAAACCCAAGTAATTCAAAAACTACAAAACGAAGTTATCAAGGAATTGAGTAAGTCAAGACTAGACTCAGAGAAGACTGCATTAAGTTTGAAAGAAAAAATACAACTTTCTGTTACTCAATTTAAAAAGAAAATCCAAGATAAACAAGGAATATTTGCTCAAGATTTAACCGAATTGAAACAAAATTTGAAAGACTATAGAGATGAACAGAAAGATCAAATTGTGCAACAAGTAACTGAAGGAGAAGAAATCCAGATAAATGCTTTAGTTTCTCAAGTAGCAGCTGTCATTAAAGACGTTGATGAAATAATTGCAACTCAAATAGAGTCTCTTCTAGAAAAAGCTATGACCTTTTATCAAGTGATTAATACAAGAGAAGATGAACTAAAACAAATTGAAAGAGCATCATCTTCATATTCATTTGAAGGACAGCATAGTACTTCAATTATTGTAGGAGAAGAAGCAATCAGAGCTAGTATAACTGATATTGCAATGAGGTCGAAATTTGAATTACTAATGGTAACACCAGATGTAGATGAAGAACTAATGAAGGAGATGATGCAATATACAAAAGCACAGAGAATTACACTTGTTTCTTACTTTGATAAGAGTAAGCATCAAACAATACTAAGACCTTTAATGGAAAGATTTCCTGGATTGAAATTAAAGCATTATGAGAAGAAAGATGTTTATTGTGGAATACTAGATGGAGCAAATGAAGCGATTTTTGCTTTCTTAACGGCGGATTCAGTACCAATTGCTGTTAGAACAACTAATGATTTACTTCTAGGACTTTTCAAATCAGCAATAAATAGGGATGTATTATTTCACGCGAATGACTTCGAGATTTGAGCTACAGCGCCTCTACTTCAATCCTACGTTGGTTTGACGAATAATAAGATAGTAAAATCGTGTTAATATTAATGGAGCTAGCACCAAAAGAATTTTGGAGATTCTTTGGAAACAAACGCCATAAAAAAGAATGTGATCAATCTACATAAAACTTACACGATCTCATATCGAGAAGGTGAGGAAGTTTCAGTATTAATCTTGCACGTACTAGAAGTTTTAGCCCATGACGAACAGTTCTTGGTGCTAAGTTGCACATTTCGACAATTTCTCTACTTGTTATTGGACCTTTTCCTATTACGATTTTGTAAATGGTTACTGCACTTGGAGGTAGGCCATCTAGAAGATTTTGAATTAAACTTGGATTCTCAATTGCTAAGACCACTCAAATCATGTCCCATTTTGACTATGGAAAACTCTTGAAGTTTCATTTTTAAATCTATTTGAAATGGGTTGGTAAAAATCTAAGTGAGATGCTCTCATTTTAGTTTTGTCTGAATTGTTTTTAATCTTCAAGCAGTTCTTACAAAAAAATTATTCTTCCATTTTTTACTTTTAAAAAATTGCATGTTTTCCTCACATCTCTGTTTTTGTTAGCTTACGGGGCTAATTTTTAAATTACTTATGTGTACTAGATTTCTCTGTTTTGGATTTTTTATATCTTAATCATCGTGTTTTTTTAGCTAAGTTTATTCATTGAAAATTAAGAAATTCTTTAATTTAAACCGTTTTAATATCGTTTTAGATAGCTAAATGGATTAGTGCTCTGTGTGAAAGATTTAACATACGATAACTATATTGTCTGTTTATTTTTTTGCGAGTATTAGCTGATATTGTGAGAATTTGCTATATCAGAGGATATGAAATGTGCATTTTGATTTTATCTATACTATGCTTTTAGCTTCCAAAGAAAATGCATGAGCTACTTGTGAAGGATAAGGTAATTTGTATTTTTCCGTCATATTCCGTTTAACTATCTCAAAAGAAGTATTTACAGATACTCTGTTGCCCGGAGAAATGTAAATTGGATTCCAGTCTTTACGTACTTTGTACCTAATTCCAACTAATCGATCTTTAATAAATATTCTATCCATATTTTTTGTTTTAGTTTTTTCATAAGAAAATGGTCTTAGTGGTTTTTTTGCAATCCCAATTGTAGATTTATCCCATAGGACTCCAAAAACTGTAGCTGATCCTGCTGTTTGAGGATGTGCAATGCCATGTCCATCAATAAAAACTATGTCCGGATCATTAGTAAATTTCTTAACCAAATTAAGAAATAAAGGAACTTCTCTAAGGAATAAAAAGGTTGGAATATAAGGTGATGTAACTCTTTCTGAAAAAGTCTGTTTTTCAATAATTTCTTTTTCTTCTAAATCGTAAATAACACCTGCAGCATATCCTATGTCACCCTTATAGGCTACATCCAAAGCTCCTATCCTTTTTATTTTTCTAACAGTGTCTTTGAGACTGACTTTCACAGCTATTGATTTTTGAAATTCTCTAGCCTCAACCAAATTTGTTGGAAACTTTACCTTCAATTAAATCTCTCCATAAATATGATGCTGTAATAGCAAATTACTAGCATTCCATTTGTTCACGGTATTTTCTGTAAGATTGAATAAGATTTTCCTTTCCTAAGATATGAGTAATATTATCCCAGGGAAGAGTATCATTGATTGAATAATTCCATGTAGCTTCATCAGATAATTGCTTATTTTCATTCTTGAGGATTTTTTTCCAGTTTCCAATGGTATTCCTCATCTTACCGATTTGTAGTAAAGCTGGAAAGTAATTGTGATCTCGCAAGGATAAAATTCTTTGAATTACTGCCCATTCTGGTTCATAAAGTGATAAATCTATATTTTTTATTTGATACAAGCTTTTCTTGAACCATTTTTGAGTTTCCTTAGATTCTCTAATATCTAGCATTTTTGTAAACTGAAAGGGTGTATGTGCCTTTGTTATGAGTTGATTCATCGAAATTGATATTTTTCCAGTAGTAAAGAATTTTTCTCGAATCGATTTGATAAAGTTTACAGATACTTCTTTTGTTTCTTCAGTTTCACATGGAAAGCCATAAATCATGTATAATTTAAGTTTCCTAAAGCCTAGATCCCACGCTAGTTTGAGAGAGGAGAATATTGACTCGTTAGACATTCTTTTATTCAAAGCAAGTCTAAGATGTTCATCTCCAGTTTCAGGTGCTAGAGCTAGTGTTCTTTGCTTCCCGTTCTTTAGAGCTTTGAGTAATTCTTCTGTTATATAGTCAGCCCTAAAAGATGAACAAGATACTTCATATCCTTTGGATACTATATATTCAACTAGTTTACTTAATTTTCCAGATTGTGCAATTGCACTTCCATAAATTACAACCTTGTCAAAAACATTTACTTCACTAGCTTTATCGATAATTTTAGTCAAATTTTCATAATTTCTTCCAGCTCTAGGAAATCGACAATGTCCTACGAAACAAAACATACACCTTTCAGAGCAACCTCTGTCTGTTTCTAAGTAAAATGCTTTACCAAATATCGGTTCGTTTTTTGTACCTTTTACATCTTCTGGAATAATTTGTTTAATTGGATAAAATGAATTAGATAAGTCTTTAATTTTAACACTTTCTACCTTTTCACCTATCCAATTTCCTTCTTCATTATAATGGTAATTGTAACCCATTATCCCAGGAATTGAAACTAAAGATTCAATTCTTTCTTTTTTCGATTTTCTTTCTAGAGCAGATCTTAATTTATCAGAAATTGGTTCCAGATCACCTAAGAAAAAAACATCAGGTAGGAAAAGAACTGGTGCTGGGTTAGCAGTAACAGAGGGACCTCCGATTATAACAAGGGGATCTTCCTCCTTTCTTTTTCTGACATCTGGTTCGAAATTAGCTTTATACAACAAATTCATAGTTTGGATATAGTCATGTTCAAATTGACAAGATATAGCTAAAATATCAAAATCTGATAGTTTTTTCTGATTCTCTAAAGAGTATGGAGGTATATTTGGATTTAAAGGTTTGAAAATACGCTCACAGATGAAATTTTCCCAACTATTAAAGAGAAAATACAGTAGCTGGACTCCTAGGCTGGTCATTGCGACTCTATATGTATTAGGGTAAACTAGACCAATCTTTATTTTTTCAAAAGTCCAATCCTTTCGTATTGCATTTAATTCTTTAATCAGCATCTTTTCTTTTCCCTTTCAGGATATACTTCTGAGTTCCATAATAAATTGATTCCGATGGTACATTTTCATTAACAATGGTTCCTGCACCTATCCAAGATTTACTCCCTATCTTTGTTCCTGGCATTAAGAGAGCACCTATACCAATTTCAACACCCTCACCACAAATCACTCCTAATTTTTTTCTTTCACTATCTTCGCTTTTTCCTTTTGTAAACACAGATATAGTTTTTTTGTCAAATCGTAGATTAGCTGTTATAGTACCTGCACCAAAATTACACTTAGGACCAATGATTGAATCTCCGATATAAGAAAGATGTGCAGCATGAACATTATCTTCTATTATGGAATTCTTAATTTCACAACCATTGCCAATTCTTGATTTTTTTCCTAGATAGGAGTACTTTCTAATATAACTATTAGGTCCTATATCTGCTCCTTCATCTATAAATACTGGACCCTCAATATAAGTTCCACTTCTTATAATCGCATCTCGTTTTATGATAACTTTACCTTGGATATGAACACCGTCTTCAACAATACCTTCCCTTTCTTCATCACATAAAGATAATAAAGTTTCATTAGCTTCTAACAGTGACCATGGTCGTCCAATATCAAACCAGTAGTCATTCTCTTCGAGTTCAACTAATTTTGTCTCATAAGTCTGTTTTTGCAGTAGTTTATTAATAGCATCAGGGATTTCGTATTCCCCTCTTGAAGATCTTTCATTATTCTTCTCCATCTCGTCTAATATACCAAAAATATCTTTATTTAATGAGTAAATACCTATATTTGCATATCCCTCAGAAATCTCTTCTTTAGAAGGTTTTTCAACTATATGTTGAGGTATTTTTTTCTGATTAGTCAGAATTATCCCATATTTCTCGGTATCTGTAGTGAATTTTCCTCCAATTGATACTATTTTGTTTTTTGTTGCTTCAACTGTTTTACTTACTAAAGGAAATGAGTATACGCAATCACCATTTACTCCAATGAAGAAATCTTCTTCAATATGTTCTTTTGCTAGTAAAAAAGCGTTAGCACTGCCTTTTAATTCATGCTGATGAACATAATGTATATTTAAATGTGAAAAATAGCTAGTAATGCATTCTATTATCTGTTCCTCAAGATAATTAGTGACAATAACAAAATCATTAATCCCACATTTTGACAATTGGGATAACGATCTAACCAATATTGGTTTGTCAAGCACCTTTAGAAGAGGTTTAGGTTTAGTTTCAGTCAAAGGTCTTAATCTTAATCCTTTACCTGCAGCTATTAAGATTGCTTTCATCAGTTATTGTCACCTAGTATGAATGTTATAGTTCAAATACTTCTCCTGATTCTTCAGATGCTTCAGCTGTTTTTTCCTTTCTAAATTCGTTGATATTTGTAATAAGATCTAATGCTTTTGGATTACTAAAAACCTCTTGGAAGGCTTCCCATTGTTCTAATGATGTAATAAACAAAGCTTTCTTTTTGACAGGATATCCTTTTTCATTCACTGGGAGAAGTTCAAGACCGAAATTTAAATCATCCCCTTTAGATGGCATTTTTACAATTGAAACACCTGTGACACTTGTTTTCATTCTTTCCCAATCATTCATATCCTTACCAAATTTTTTCAATCTTTCAATGAGGTTTACGCTCAAAATTATCACTACTGGTAAACAGATAATTTGATTTTTAAACTCTACCCTATTTGAGGACAAACAAACTCTTTGTAAAGAAAAAGCTTACAAAACAAGTTATATTCAAAGGAATCAGTTTAAAAATTCTTTTGAACGATTGAGTACAGAATGAAATTCGCTATCATAAATGGAAAAATTTACACTGTTGATGAAGTTGAAAGAGTTATCGAGAATGGAACCATCCTCATAAACAATGGAAAAATTGAAGCTATTAGAGACGGAATAGAAACACCAGAAGGTTATGAAGTTGTAGATGCAGAAGGAGGTTGTGTTTTACCTGGATTCATAGATAGTCACACTCATCAAGGACTTTTCGATGGATCTATTGGTTGGGCAGGTTTAGATGGGAATGAAATGACAGATCCAA
>JAGLRO010000228.1 GCA_023136245.1 Candidatus Heimdallarchaeota archaeon | reverse complement strand
CAGACTGCACAGCCATGATGCAAATGTGAAATGATGGAAATTATAAAACTTGTGTAATCCCCTTGATGAGGAAAGATGTTGATTTTGTTGAATATCTAAAGATCAAATTCTCTCTTTAGGATATCCATCACAATTATATCATTATAAGTTCCTTGAAGAAAATGTGCTTCTCTTTTTCTTCCTACTTCTTTGAATCCAAGTTTTTCATAAATATGAATTGCACGTTTATTGTACTCAATAACACAAAGCTCAATTCTGTTTAGATTAAGAAAGTTGAAACCGAAATTCAGTAAACATTTCATGACATCTGATCCAAATCCTTTATTATGGTTTTCAGGATTATGAATAGATAAACCTAATACTCCTGATCTTGCAGTCCAATCAAAATCTTCCATACCACAAGTTCCTAAAAATTCATTTGTCTCTTTGTTCTCAATTGCAAAGTAGTATGCTTTTTGGCTTTTTGCACTCTCATGTGTATGTTTTATAAAATCTTCCTCCATCATGCTTGACATTGGTATGATAGTTCCCAACCCAACTCTTGATTCATAAACATTCCAATATTTCATGATATCATCTAAATCACTTTTCTCAACAGCTCTGAGTCTTATTTTTTCTCCAATGAAGGGTGATTTTTTTGAAAGTACATCTTCCATAAGAAGAACGATAGACGATATCTTATGAATTTTTGGATTAATGAAAGTATATTTAAATTTAGATTATTATGTCTACCAAAATAATAATTTATATAATCGAATTTTGTCAATATTCGTTATAGAATTGCTTTATTAGAATAGGGGAAGAAATGAATTATATTAACAGTCTTATTCAAAAGACGTTTAAACGACGTTTAGGTAAGAACATTGGTACTCTGATAGGTATAGCTTTATCTGTAAGCCTTATGGTCGGAGTACAAATTACAGTTACAAGCTTTGCTTCAGAAGCTCTTGGTTTATTTACAGATATTATAGGAGAAAATGATATCATAATAAGTGGAATTACATTTCCTCTAACTGATTATGAAGATATTATAGAAAAGATAGACAATGCTTCAATAGAATATGCTGGATTAAATGCAAGAGTAACGCAGAATGTGGCATTGTACAACTTTGAAACCGGTGGAATTGAGAAAGGAGTTAATCTTCAAGGATTCGAATTTGATGAAGATGAAATGTTTGGAAAATTGTATGATTTGAATGAATCAGAATATACAATACCAAAATTAGAAATGCTTCTTGATGCAAATAATTCAGTTTTAATTGGTGAAACTCTTCTAGAGGAATTAGAACTTGACGTTGGTTCAATAGTTAAAATCAGAATTGGAGAGCTTAATATCATTAAGTTTGCTTATGAATACAAAACATATGATTTTGAAATCAAGGGTGTTATTGCAAATGAAGATAAAGGAAAAGATTCCGGTAACTGGGCTTTATGGATGAATATTGATGATGTAAGACCTTTAGTTGGCTATTCTCAAAACCAGGTTACAGAGATTAATATTGCCTTAAGTTCTAATCATGAAGAAAATCCTATTTCAAATGAAGAAGCAAAATTAGTTGAAGATCAGTTAAATGTTCTGCTTAATGCAGATGAATCTGGGTTAATTGTCTTAGCAACCAGAGCTTTGGTTTTAGAAGCAGCTGAGGATATATTAAATGATGTTTTATTAGCATTCAATCTTTTCGGAGCTTTAATCATCTTTTCAGGTGTTTTACTATTAGTAAACATTCAATTAATTCAAGTAGAAGATAGACTCCAACAATTGGGGATACTTCGAGCGATCGGTTCGAGGAGAAGAGAAATTATACGGTGGTTTTTAGTAGAGTCCATTATTCTGGGTATGATAGGTTCCTTCTTGGGTATTCTAGGAGGATATGGGATGTCCTCAATATTAGTTTGGCAGATAGGAAAAGTGTTTTTTGAAGGTGTAATTACAATAACCCCAACAGTTACAGCTGGAGCTATAGGGTATTCTATGACAGTAGGTTCAATATTATCTGTTCTTGCAGGTATACTTCCTGCCATAAGAGCTTCAAGAGTTGATGTAATAGAAGTAATAAGAGGTATAAAGAAGGTACCAAGAAAAAGAACTGGAACTTACTCTCTCCCTTTGGGTCTTGCTTTTGTTGTTGCAGGAATTTCTGTACTTGCAACTCAAATAGCTATAAAAGGATCTTACTTTGGAAATAATGGTTGGGATACTTCTATTGAGCAGTGGATGTTTTTGGCAGCTGCTGCTGGATTATTAATTGGCGTTAGTATTCTTCTAGGATATGTTTTCTCGAAAAAGTTACTCGGAAACAGTTTAGGATTTTCTTTGATAATTTTAGCAATTCTAATGTTAATGTTTGCACTTCCAATTTTAAAGGATCCAGTGGAGAATAGTAAACTATTGATAACACTTGTAGTTGTCCTTGCACTAGCAACGATAATTTGGATTGGTGTTAATCTCTCATCAGTAACAAATTTTGTGAGAAACCTTTTGTATAGAACAAGATTAAAAAAAGGAGTTTCACTTATTGCAAGTAAATATATGACTTCTAAATCTATTAGAAGCACCCTCACTTTTGGTATTTTCACTCTTGTTCTTACTATGAATATCTTTGCTAGCGTATATCAGACAACTTATTCATTTAACACACTAGAATCTGTAGAATTCTATAGTGGAGGAGCTTCAATATTCATTGAGTTGGATACTCCAATTTCATCAAATTCAACCATTGATGTTGAAAGAGATCTCTACTTTGTTGATCCTGCAATAACAGATGTTAAAGGAATTAATTCCACGTTTGCAATACTCGAAATAGATGAAGAAAGTAATCTGGATTTTCCAACTGAAATCTTACCAGGCAGTATTGATTTAGTTTATAATGACACTTTCAAAACTGGAGATGAATATAGATTTGATTTTATATTAGGATTATCAATTGGAGCGTTCAATGATAAATACAATCCAGCTGCATCAGAAGAATATCAGAGAGAGTATAGTCAAGAATTGTGGGACACATTCTACAATAGAACAAAAATTAACAAAGATGGAGAAATAGATAACGAAAATGGTCTTCCTACAGTTATTTCCACTAATCCTGCTCTCTCTCCTGGAGATATTTTCAACATAACAACTCTAAAAGGTATTTTCATTCGAAGATCAATTCGAGTAATTGTTCTAGCGGTTGTAAATCAATATCCTTTCAGTTTATCTGGTGGTTTTCCGAGTATGCTAGTAACTGAGGATATGATACCTTTTATATTAACATTCGATCTTTATCCAAGATATACAAAATATTTAGTTAGTACTAACGAAGATTTCAGAGAAGGAAGAAATGAAGAAATAGCTGAAAATATTGAACATTTCTTCAATTCAAATGATTCAGTTTTAATTCAGCAGAATGAGTTTGTTGCAGCTTCAGCACATTCAGTCTGGGAAGAGATGCTTGAAATGATAGATTTTCAAGTAAAAACTTTCGATTTTATGCAATATTTCGTAAGTTTTGGGCTTGTTGTAGGGGCATTAGGGATGATCATTATTGCCGTT
>JAGLRO010000227.1 GCA_023136245.1 Candidatus Heimdallarchaeota archaeon | reverse complement strand
AATTTCTACCTTCCTCAAAAGATAGAAACAGGGGATTTTATCTAACTATCACTAACGTTCCCTAATTAATGTCAAAAAATTCAGGAAAAAAGCTGTTTACTCAAGCTTATCTATTTTCTCTGCAAGTTAATTTCAACTGTTGAAACTGTCTTTGGTGGCATATCGTCCATATCGCTTTTTATATCTTCAGAACCGATAATGACTTCTTTAACCTCAACCATGTCTTGTAGAAACTTTCTTCGAGTTATTTCTGCAACATCAACTGCTTTGGATATTTGTCTTCCTCTTGCTTGAATAGAGCAATAGTCACTCTTATTCAGAATTGTTACTGCTACAAGAACATAACTGATAGTGTTCTTCTTTCCAATGTATATAATTTGACTTTGTTCTTGCTTTTTGGCTTTAGCTGGCTCTTTTTTAGTTACTGCTTTTTTAGCTGCTGCTTTTTTAGCTGGTGCTTTTTTAGCTGCTGCCTTTTTAGCTGGTGCTTTTTCTTCTACTTCGTTTTTCTCCGGTGTTTCATCACTCATAATATTCACCTAAATAGGTTGTCATTAGTCTGCGTAAGTATTGAGTGAGGAATCCCATCAATCCACGTTTAAAAGTTTTTCCTTCTTCAATTAAGCAGTTATTTACAATACCTAAAGACTAAAAATAATGTAAGTAAATAGATGTAAAGGGATAACTAGATACAAATGATAGGAAAGCGTTTAATTAAGGATTCATTGATAATTTCACTTGGTATTTTATTATTAACTTCATTGAATTTTATTTTGAGCGAAGCTCTCTTTAACTCAAATTATGGATATATATTTCTCATAGATTTCATAGCTGTGATATCATTTGTGATATATGGGTGGTTAATTAGAAAATGGTTTATTATAAACAAACAAGATCAAGGAGACAATTCTCTCAATTATGTGTTCTATTATTTTCTTCCCATCTTTGCTGTAGTATTGATTTTTACTTTAATAGTTAACCTATCATTTTTGAGATCAAGTATAATTTTAATTGAAATATCTTCCTCCTTTCTGGAATCAACTCAAATCTCATTCTTCAGCCTTTTAATTGGTATTTTTTTCTACACTAAAATTGAGAACAATCTAGGTCCTCTCATAACTAAACAACTCATCCTTCCTAAAGAAAATGAATTAGGTTTAAGAACTGTACTTAAACAAACTGAGTACACAATCAAAAAAAGTTGGAAGCTAGGTATGATTGTTCTAGGAGTAATGATTCTTATTTCGAATTTCCTAGTTTTCATTATTTATCCTTCAATTCCTTCCGAAGATATTCTTGATACTTTAACCTTCACTCTTCCAAATTTCATGTACAAATATCAGGCTGAACTTGGTTATCGCCAAGACTTTTTCAAGATTTATGACCTTCCTACAGCAGCTATTGTAGATTGGAAACTAGCTCAGTCGTTGATGTGTTTAGCCCTAATTGGTATTTTCATTCTGTTAGTTTATTTACCTAAACGAAGTATAGAAGTAAAATCTGATGAGTCAGTGAAAGAGACTGAGATACCTCTTCCTGAAGATAATATTGAAAATATTGCTTATAATATAATTTCTGTCCAAGTCCAAGTCGATGAATACTCTCCTCAAAAAAACAAACAAAAAATCTCAGAAAAAAGGTCTCAAAAATTAATCAAGAGAATTCAAGCAAGCGATCTAATTCCTGTAATGGGATTAGCTTGTCTGAATATTGCACTTGCAACTTTCATAATTCTTGTACTATTGAACATGGGTGTCCCAATTACTTCTCAAATTGAAATCAATGTCGAGACATTATATGTCCAATTGTCGAAATTATATTGGGCGGGATTCAACGAGGAAATATCCTTCAGATTCATACTTTTTGGTTTACCTTTATTTGTGATCAATGGATTATATTTTACTTTTATCAAAATCTATCATCGCTTTTTATCAAAGAAAGAAGGAGAAAAATCAAATTCTAGAATTGCAGGCTTTTTATCAAAAAAGAAACCAGTTAATCCACTTTATTATCTCACTGGAAGATGGAAGAAGCTAAGTGTAATTGATTTTATAGTGCTTGTTATTTCTTCCTATTTATTTGGTTTCGCTCACTATCAAATTGGATATCCATATTGGCAAGTAGGAAAGATCTTTCAATCTGCAATAGCTGGTCTGATTTTTGGATATGCTTTTTACAAATTTGGATTGCATGCTGCTATCTTTCTTCATGTAGTTAATGATTTTGTTATCGGTATGATACTTACTCCAAATCTTGGATTAATCCTAAATGGAGAAATACTAGTGATATTAATCACTATTTTCGGCGCTTTCTATCTAATATATGTCTTGATTATGCCAATTTCCTCAACCTTTAAATTGTTAAAAAGACTATCTAGAAGAACAGCAGTAGAAAAACAACACCTGTAAAATGATGTGAATTCAATGAGTTATGGAAAAAAACTATTCCTCAAAGTAATCCTTGCAGGAGAAGCTGCAGTTGGGAAAACAAGCCTAAGACGCTCTTATATCGGTGAAAGCTTTATTACTAATCATCTTGAAACTATTGGAGCTGATTTTGCTTCAATGCCTAAAGAAATTAAAGATTTATCAGTATTATTCCAAATTTGGGATATTGCAGGTCAAGATGTTTTTGAGAAAGTCCGTATGATGTACTATAGAGGATCAATGGGGGCGTTAATGGTATTTGATGCAACCAAAACCTCTACATTAAAATCTTTAGATGGGTGGATAAAGGAATTAGAAGAAGGTTCAGAGAGAGGAATAGTTCCATTTTCAATTCTAGGTAATAAGATGGATCTCATAACAAAAGCCAAAAGAGAAAAATTGCGAATACAAGTAAAGAAATATGTTACTGCTTTAAATAAAAAATACAGTTCAAAAGGATTCAAAGTTGAATACTTTGAAACTTCAGCTAAAACAGGTGAGAATGTTCACTCTGCATTTGAAAACCTGGGTTCAAAAATAATCGATTATATCTTGCTGCGTAAAGAAAAGCGGGGGAAGACTTCTTGAGAGCTGATGAACTAAAACAACAATTAAGAAAAGGAGAATTTAATAAAATCAGCTTACAAAACATGAAAATCTATCAAACGCTGATTGAATTCTTGATTGATGAAGATGATATAGTTAGAAAAAATACAGTAAAACTGTTGTTCAGAGCAGATTACATACCTACTGAAGAGATTTTAAAGAGATATATTAAAGAGCCAAATTCTTTGATAAAAGATGTTTTAATAAAACAACTTCCTTCCTTCATTCCAATTCTCTCTAAATATCTAGTAAGGGATAACAGCTTTGAAATATTATTTGATATTTTTTCAGAGATTCAATCAAAAACGATTTTTACAGCAATAAAAAAAGCTTATTCTGTTACACCAATTCTATCTACTTTCACTGAATTATCTCTTCGTACTTGCCATGTATCGTTTTCAAATCTTCAGGATACTTTTATTAATTTTCATTTTATTTCAGACCAATCCAAAGAAATTAAGAAGATTCTTCTTTATCGTCTTAAGCAAGCAAATCCACTCTATACTGAACTAACTCTTTTTACTGTTACTCAGTATCCTGAACTTGCTCATCTTGTAATAAAACAAATACGTGAGATAGTTTTGAAATCAAAAGAGGAGGAAGCAATTAAGTATGCATCTTTAGCATTAATGCATATTGATGAACCTAAGAATTCAGATGTCTTGATTCAGAGGTTATCCAATTTTAGTGATTCAACAGATACTCAACTAGCGATAATTGAATCACTGGGGAATTTGGGCAATCCCAAAGCAGCAAATATCTTGGTTGAGCAATTTAAGAAGGGAGACCCTGCAGCATATTATGCAGCAAGATCTCTTGCAATGATTGGAAATACTGTTCTTCCTCTACTAATTACAGCATTGGAAGAGGACAAGAATGTTCCTTATATCATAGAATCAATGAAGAGAATAGGTGATGCAAGTTATGATTTTCTTATGTCCGCTCTACAAAAAGGAAAGAAGAAAGTTAGAAAAAATGCTGCTCAATGCTTAACTTTAGTTATGAGCCAGAAATACGGATATGAGGGGGCAATACGTCTATTAACAACTCAACTTGCAGGGAAAAATCCCTCAATTTTAGAAGCAGTAACACAAGCACTTCTCACTTTGGGTACTCCATCAATTCGAGTACTTATCGAAGAACTTCAAGATGATGATTTACAATTAAGAAAAAATGCCAAAGAAGTATTGCAGTATTTTGGTTTTGAAAATATCGAATTAGCTCTTGATGGTCATTTTGAAACAAATCTGAATCAAGCTGTTAAGCTTGGTTTGATACTTTATCTTTATTATCCATCAAAGGAAATGCAGGATTTAGGGTTACTATTTGTACTATCAAAAGATAATTTTCTTTCAAAAGATGATGAGATTTTCTCACTCCTTACTAAAACTACTAATGAAATAGATCCTGTATTGAGAGAAAAAGTATGTGAAATGTTATATTATTTCGGTTCGAAATCAGTTCCAATATTGTCTTCTCTTCTCTCTGATCCCAATATAAATGTAAGAAGAAAAGCTGTTGAATCACTTAGGAAAATAAAAAGCAAAAGAGCTTTAATAACTCTCATAAGAGGAGCAAAGGATAATGATGATGTCATAGCTGAAATTTCAATAAGAGCACTTGGAGAATTGAAAGATCCAGGAGTGTTAGATGTCATTATTGAAAATATGAAACGTTCTAAGAGATTAGTAAGGGATGCAGCAATATATGCAGCTGTAAAAATTGGTCCCTCTGTTTCGAAGAAACTTGCAGAACAACTTTCTTCAGCAAACCAACATCTAGCAAATGCTACAATTTCAGCTTTAAGTCAAATGGATATAAAAATACTAAGAAGTATTTTACCTAATCTGAAAAATGCTGATGTTCGTTGGTTCAATAACCTCAAGAAAGTAATTGAAAAAATGGGAAAAGCTGCAAGTCCTATTTTAAGAAATTTCTATTTGAAAGCTAAACTTGAAAAAACAAAAGAAAGAGTCTTTATACTACTTTCACTCTCAAAAGATAATGAACTTGTATCGGAGATTATTCAGAAAATAACTAAGGGAAATCACCGTCTTGGTTTAACAGCTCTTAACAATCTTGGAAAAGAAAGTATTAAAAATCTAGTTAAGGAATTTTCAAAGATTAGTGATAAAAACAAAGCTGTTTTTATCGAAAAGTCAAGGAATTTAAAACCAGAAATTGCAATTGAATTTCTCAATTCTTTGTCGAAAAATAATAAACTTGAACAATTAACAGGAAAGGTCTTTAAGATTCATTCTAAATCTATCAAAAGATATTGTAATGAAGAGAAGCTTAATTTTGATGAATATCTGAAGAAATATCGGAATTGATAGTAACTTAGATTTCGTCTATCAATTCATTAATAGTCATTTTATTTAGTAAATGTTTCTTCGATTTAATAACATTCGAAATAGCTTGTGTTAATGCAGGAGCAAGAGTGAACTCATACTGCAAAGGTAATGAAATGTAAAATGTTTTGAGATCATTTATCCAACCTGTACTTGATTCCAAAACCTGATTTGTTTTCATAGGTGTTAGGAATGAATCTGCAATCTGTAAAGTTTCTAGATGAGTAAATAGTCTTTGAAAATCCTCCCTAATTGCTTCTATACACTCTCTTTCTTTCTCATCAGTAAAGAATCTATGAATATGAAAATATCCTGCTTCTTCTAACCACATCGAAGTTCTAGTGTTTATATCTAGTAAACTTATTCTAGGAAATTTCTCAAGAATGGGAGTGATAACTTTCAAAATGCTCTTTTGTTCAGTGTTCAGATTTGGTATTAAGTCGGTAGAAGTGACTATTGTTATCTTAGTTGCTTCATATTCTCTATTTTCAGTTTTCAATCCTTTGAGATCTTGATTTAAACTGATTTTGTCTTTTTCATTGATGATTTCAATATTATTCTCTTTAGCTAATTTTTGGAATGTAAAAACCAAGTTGTCAACATCTGAACAGCTGAAAGAGTTGTAGATTTCGGTGAGAAAAATCTCTTCTGTAGTATTGATGAATGGATAATAGTTTCTTATATCGTCCAAGGATAAATGTCTGTGTTTAATTGCTGAATCTTCCAATTTGGCTCGATGTTCTTGCATCGTTTTGATAGTATCTATCCCTTTATAGAGAATAACTAGAGGATTACTAGACAACTCAAAATTCCCAGAAATAGAATGTATATCTTTTACTTCCCCAATTGTCTTCTCAAATGTTTTTTCCATTTGAGTTTTTGTTAGCTGAAAAACAGGGGCAATAATCCCTGGAATAGAATTTGGGATATTGAATTCCTCTTTCTTTTTCTGAATTAGAGTGATAGTATCTGTTTCATTGTTTAGTGAAAGAAAGTACGCTAGAGCTGAAGCTGTTAAGCTGTTTCCTTCGATTATTATGTCACTCCTATACATTCTATCCATAAAGAATAATTTAGGAATACCTATATAAATTTAGAACATAAACAGAAATCATGGCATTTGATATAATATTAAAAGTAATTAAACAAGAAGGAAGCTGTGCTGCTGGTCACAAAGTGGGTGACGAAGTATTAATTAGTTTTGAGAAAAATGAAATCGAAGGTAAAATATGCTTACATGCACTTTACTCTGTTTTACCTAAAGTTCTTGCAATGGCATATGGAGCAGAATTTCCATGGTTAGAGGATGGAGATATTTCAACTCACGCTTGTCCTGATGCGTGGAATCCTCTTGTTTATGAAGTGATAAGAAAGAGATAGATGTATTACCCTCCTAAAGCTAATCTAACAATCTTATCAATAATAAAAACAAGTAGGAAAGCTAAGAAAACAAATAGTAATATCTCCTTTGTAATATATGCCCACTTTGGTTTTTGATTGAAAAGTATAGCTATTGCGAGAAATGTTGCTACAGCTGCAATGAGATAAACAATAATTTGACTTGTTAAGTAAAGTGGTGTTGTTGTTACAACATACATTGGGAGAATTGATGAGATCAATGCCCCCGCTATTAATCCCCAAAGAAAAAGCGATCCTATTACAGCTGTAACTTTAGGACCGAACTTAACAGCTATCGTTCTTACACTAGCTTCTCTATCACCTTCAATATCTGGCAATCCTTTGATAACTTCTCTCCCAACATTTCCTGAACCAGCACATATTCCTACACATATAGGAACCCAAGCTAAACCAGCTGCAGGATGAAGAATATAAGTGTGAATTGAACCATATGCAAAAAGAGCTACAACATTAAATCCTATTGTGAGATTTCCCCAGAAACCCATTCTTTTCAACTTAAAATTATAAAGATCTAAGGAACCACCGAAGATAATCAAGGTAACCACACTCAATCCATAAAGTTCGGTGTTAATTAAATCAATACTTAAAGCAGTGAGTAACGATAAAACGACGAAAATTATTCCATAAATTTTAGCTGTTTTTACTGAAATTTTCCCGGAAGGAATAGGTCTATGAGGAGCATTTATGGCATCCTCCTCTCTATCAGCTATATCATTGAAAATCATAGCTTGTGAAGACACAAAGATTGTAGCTATTACAACTAAAATCAAATTCAAGTAATTTATTTCCACTCCAGAGGGTAAAGAGAGAACTATACCGAAAGCTGCTGCTACCCCTGCAACAAGTCCATTTACTAATCTTAAAATTGTAATGTAAGATAAAATTATTTCCTTCTTTGAAAATCTATCTGAACTCATACGAAACAAATTTCATCAGTTAGTTTTAAAGTTTATCAAATATTATGCATTATCTTCTTTTGATGATAGGAAAAGTTCAATACTCTCAATTCCGTCTTCATCAAAACCTTTCAGAGATCCAACAATTGCAAAAATTGTTCTATAAATAATTTTTTTCATAAATTGGTTTAATGGAACTTTTTTATCGTTTACTTTCAGTTGTATATTATTCATTTTATTCACCAAATAAGAGAAAAAAAGGAATGATATTATCCCTTCATTTTAGTTTAATTGTTGGGTTGGGGTCATCCTTCCCATGCATTTCAATTTCAACTAATCCTGCTTTTTCCAGCATTTGGACATATCTTAGTATTGCATGTGTTGAAGATCCTGTTGACATTGCCAATCTTTTCAATTCAATAACTTTGTATTGTTCTAATGTTGAGAGCCAACTGTAAGATGGATCGGATTCAGCAATTATTTGGAATCTTCTCAACCTTTCTTCCCCATCTCTAAGTTGATCTTTGATTTGCTCTACTCTTGAGGAATCAGCTAAAAGTTCATTATACTTGTTTTCAATGGTGGCAACATCATCTTTGAGTTGTTCTACTTGAGCTTCATATTCAGTCTTTATACTTTCAACTTCGTTAAGACTGTCTCGAAGTTTATCAATTGTATTCTGTTTTTCTTGAATGTCTTCTCTACTTGATGAAGAATCTCTTTGAGTGTTAGCGATTTCTGTGTCTTTTTTCATAATATCGTTTTTTAATTCCTGAATTTCGATATCCATCTTTTCTTTTCCTTCTTTAAATTCAGAAACTTGTTGATTTAAAGTTGAGATTTCGCTCTCCAAATTTGCTTTAGCGGTTTCTACTTCACCTAAAACAGCTGATTTTCCTTTACACTCAACTAGCTCTTCTTCATAGTTTTTGTTTTTTTCCTCAAGTTGCTTATTTGTGTTCTCCAGTTCTTCAACCTTATTTTGAAGATTTTGTACTTTATTATCTAGCTCTGTAATCTTTATTGCATCACTAACTGATATACTGCCATTTTCTTCTTCCAAGTTTATCACCCTAAGGTATTGGATTGATATTTATTCCTTACAAGAAGAAGGGATTTTGTATTACTTAAATTTTGTGACTTTCCTAGCTGGAATCTTCAACATCCACTATACCTTCATTCACAATACAGAAAACTGTTTCAATCTCAGGGATATGAGGGCTATCAATAACTCTTGCTATCCTTTTTTCACCTTTTCCTTTTCGTAGAAATATTCTTGTAGTACAAGAATGTGCAACTATATGTCCCCCGATCGGGAAAGTAGTTTCACCATATAATACATCTGGTTTTGAAAGAACTTGGTTTGTAGCAACTATTGCTATCTCATAAACTTCAGCAAGTCGAAGTAATTGATGCAAGTACTTATTGAGTTTCTGTTGTCTTTCGAGTAATGACCCTCTTCCTGCGTATTCTGCTCTGAAGTGACTTGTCAAAGAGTCTATTATCATGAGTTTAGCGTTATTTTCCTTAATAATCTTGGGACTTTCAAGAACAAGAACCATTTGATGGTCTGAATTATATGCCCTACCAACGTTTATTCTGCTTAATACCTCATCAGCATCAGCACCGAATCTATTGGCTATCTGTATAATTCTCTCAGGACGAAATGTTCCTTCAGTATCAATGAAAACAGCTCCTGCTCCCAATCCACCATGTTTCTTATCCATTGCAGTCATAACACATAATTGGAAACAAATTTGTGTTTTACCAGTTCTAAATTCACCTGAGATCTCTGTTAAAGAACTTGTTTCAACCCCTCCCACTAATAGATTGTCTAGTGCTTTGCTTCCTGTGGGAATTTTCTGAATCTTTTGACGTATCTTTAATAGTTCTTTCGCATTTTTAAATCCTATACCAATCTGACTTCTTGCAGCTGTTATCAGTCTTTTTGCAGTTTGTTCTCCAATTTCGCAATGTTCAACTAGTTCAATTGGTGAAGCATAAGCTACAGCTGCTAGAGTTAGATATCCTGCTGAAATGAGTTTTTCTGAAACAGCTGGTCCAATACCTGGAAACTGATTAACTGCAACATCACTTAAATCCTCACTAGAAGATTTTGTAATTCTTGTTTTGGATCGCTTAGGGATGATTTCCTCTATCCAATCATCAGTTGTTTTTGGTTTTTCCTTTACTTGTTGAGATTTTGTTTTTGGAGCTTTTTTTTGTTGAGTCTTTGGTGGATCATCTTTCTTTGACATACTCTCACTTTTTCCATTGTCTATTAATTCATTCAGATTTTAATATATAAGAAATATGTGGTTTATCTTCATAAAATTTGCTGGTGTTTTCTTTCTAAATATGCTTAATCTTCCTCAGTACTAATGTTTTCGTTCTGGTACTCACCTGAATATCCATTCTTTGACTCTTCTAATGTCTTAAGAAATATTATTTGTGCAATTCTTGCATTTTGATGAATAGTAATTCTTGTGTAAACTATAAGTAATCCTATACCTCTCCCTTTGTAACCAGGATCCCAGAGAGCCGAACAAATTGTTCCTCCTATTCTCATTAAACTAGATCTTGGTAAAACTATGCCGATTGCACTTAGAGGAACTTCGATGATCTCATTATATCTAGTTAAATATCCTCCTGGTTCTAGTATCCATTTTCCATCTTTCGGGGTTATTATTTTGTGATCTGGAACGAATCTTTTACTATTATCAAAATCTAAAACTCCATCACTCTCTAAAGCTATTATGTCTTTTACTGTTAGGTCAAATCCTGCAATTTGAGACTGCTTATTATAGTCTATATATTCTGATATTTGATTTTTCGAAAAGGGTGGAAGGAAAACCATACATCAATATCTGATGCTATATTTTTAACTTTTTCACTTAAGCTTGAAACATTCTTGCAACTAGTTTCTTTCTGCAATTAGGGCATTGTGGTTTAACTTTAATCCATTCAACTATATGTGAAAAATGAGATGGTGCTTCACAGAATGGACATCTAACAAAACTCTGCCCTGCCTTTATTGGTGACATACAAACACTACATCTATCTTCTAAATCAGTAGTTGCAACTTTCAATGGTTGAGGACCCCTTGATCTAAAATCAATTTTCTCTTCTTCTACTATTACTGCTTCTTCCTCAATGATTTCAGAAGAAATTACTTCAAGTTCTTCCAAGCTTTTTTGTTTTTCCTCTGCATCTACTTCAGCAACTG
>JAGLRO010000226.1 GCA_023136245.1 Candidatus Heimdallarchaeota archaeon | reverse complement strand
CTGATTTTGATCCTAAAGGTAAATCAGATAATGAAGTAATGAGATTTTGCCAATCTTTCATGACAGAGTTATATAGATATATTGGTGGACGGATTGATGTACCTGCTGGAGATATAGGCGTTGGAGCACGTGAGATTGGTTATTTATTTGGACAATGGAAGAAAATAACTCAAAGTTTCGAACCAGTACTAACAGGAAAATCTCTGGAATGGGGAGGTTCCTTAATACGACCAGAAGCAACAGGATATGGAGCTGTTTATTTTGCAATAGAAATGCTCAAAACAAGAAATGAAGATTTCAAAGATAAGCTTGTTGCAATTTCGGGTAAAGGTAATGTTGCACAATATGCTACTGAGAAATGTATAGAACTAGGTGCTAAGGTTGTTACACTTTCTGATTCAAGTGGTTTCATTCATGATCCTGAAGGTATCACAACAGAAAAACTGGATTATGTCTTTGAACTTGAAAACATTAGAAGGGGGCGTATCAAAGAATATGCACAAGAATTTGGTTGCGAATATTATCCAGGTGAGCGTCCTTGGAAAATCCCAGTTCAGATTGCACTTCCTTCTGCAACACAAAATGAGATTAATGGTGACGATGCTAAAATGCTTGTAGATAATGGAGTTATAGCAGTTTCTGAAGGTGCAAATATGCCATCTACTCTTGAAGCAACTGATGTATTCTTAGAAAACAAAGTTCTCTTTGGTCCTGGAAAAGCAGCTAATGCTGGTGGTGTTGCTACATCAGGTCTCGAAATGGCTCAGAACTTTAGTTTTACATCTTGGAATCGCGAACAAGTGGATCAAAACTTACACAAAATAATGGTAAACATTCACCAAATGACATATGATGCATCTAAAGAATATGGAGAACCAGGAAATTATGTGTTGGGTGCTAATATAGCAGGTTTCAAGAAAGTAGCTAACGCCATGATTGCACAAGGTCACTGGTAATTTGTTTTTTTTTCGAATGAATTCTTTCCTTTCATTTTTTCTTTTCATTTTTTATTCAGAACAAAAGTAATTTAAGATTCACTTCCAATTAAAAAATAGGAGGTCCCTTGTTGAAAACATCTCAAGATGAGGAAAGCTTCTATTTAGAATATAAACAGAAATACAAGATTTTCCATGAGTTAATGGCAAAACGAATGAATAATGTTCTCCTTGTTTCTAGTATTTATGACAGTTTTATGTTAGAGGAAGATGGGAGACTTTCTGATCAAATCTATGAAGAATTTCAGAATCTTAATCTAAGAACTCTTCCACGAATTACTAGAGTTTCATCAGCTGAGGAAGCTTTGGGTTTGCTAGAAGGAGGTAACTTCGATCTAGTTATAACAATGAGAAGATTAGGGGACATGGATGCTTTTTCATTTGGAAGGAGAGTTAAAGATATAATAGACATTCCAGTAATTCTTTTGCTTAATAATGTTATAGAAATAAAGTATTTACCTGAGCGTGAAAAACAAGAAGGAATTGACAGGGTTTTTGTGTGGAATGGGGATTCAAAAATTTTCGTTGCGATAATAAAGCATCTTGAAGATAAACTTAATGCTCCTTTTGATACTGAAAAAGGAAATGTGAGAGTGTTTATTTTTGTTGATGATTCTATTCGTTATTATTCACTTATTTTACCTGAGTTGTATGGGGAAATGATGAGACAAACCCACAGATTAATCACGGAAGGAACAAATGATTTTCAAGATTTACTTAAGATGAGAATACGTCCGAAAATTCTCCTAGCTGAAACATATGAAGAAGCTTCAGAATATTACAACATTTACAAAAAAAATGTTATGGGAATTATTTCTGACATAGAGTTTCCTAAAAATGGTGTTTTGGAAAAAAATGCAGGTTTTTCTTTTATTGAGACAATTAGAAAAGATTTACCAAATCTTCCAGTTATTTTACAATCCAGTCAAGAAATTTATAGAGATAAAGCAGAAGAGCTAGGTTGTTTTTTTATAAGTAAGAAAGCACATGGAATTTTGAGAGATCTTCGAAAATGGCTGTTAGATTACGTTGGTTTTGGAGATTTTGTTTTTAAAGATAGAAATGGTATGGAGTTCGGAAAAGCAAAAGATGTCATTGATTTCTACAAAAAACTAACCAAAGTCCCAATTGAATCATTGATTTTTCATGGAAGTAAAGATCATTTGTCCAATTGGCTGAGAGCAAGAGGTGAATTTGAAGTAGCTGAAACTATCAAACCAAGAAAAGTTTCAGAATTTTCAAATCAGGAACTAAGAGATTTCTTGTTGTCTTCAATTAGGAAAATTGTTGTTGAAAAAACAAGAGGTGTTATTAATGATTTTTCTCGTGATAGTTATCACACAGAAATTCATTTCCTCAGACTAAGGCCTGGTTCTCTTGGAGGTAAAGGGAGAGGTCTAGCATTTCTTATGTTTCTCTTGAATTCTTTTACTATTGAGGATGAATTTGAAGATATTTCCATTGAGATTCCAAAAACTATTGTAATAGGAACAGATGAATTTGATAAATTTATGGAAGAGAATGATCTTCATGATTTTTCTTTATCGAATGCTTCTGACAAAGAAATCAAGAAGAAATTTGTCGAAGCCAGCTTATCAGAGAGTATCAAAGATGATCTAGAATTTCTAATGAATGATTTAGAAGGACCTTTAGCTGTACGTTCCTCTAGTCTTTTAGAAGATTCAGCCTATCAACCATTTGCTGGAATTTTTAGCACTTATATGATTCCAAACAACAGACCAAGTAAAAAGGAAAGATTAGAGCAATTATGTACAGCTATCAAACTAGTTTACGCTTCACCTTTTCTAAAACTTGCAAAATCTTATGCTGAAACTATTAGCCAAACAATAGAAGAATCAAAAATGGCTGTAGTGATACAACAAGTTGTTGGAAAAGAACATTCCAATCGTCTTTATCCTGATTTTTCAGGAACAGCTTCTTCTTACAACTATTATCCTATTGGAACATATATGAAACCAGAAGATAGGATCGCACAATTAGCTTTAGGATTAGGAAAAACAATAGTTGACGGAGGAGCTTCAGTTCGATTCTGTCCCCGATATCCAAAACTTAATTATTTTTCAACACCTGATTGGTTGCTCAGTCAAAGTCAAAAGGAATTCTATGCAGTTGATTTGCAAATCGAGGAATTCGATATTCTACAAGAAGATCCTTTTGTCAAAAAATATAATCTTGGACATGCAATTAAGGATGATACCTTAACTCAAATTGCAGATACTTATGATTTTTCAGCTGAATCTCTAGAGAGTGGGTACTATGGTGAAGGATCTCCTATAATAACATTCAATAACCAACTCAAACTCGAAACATTACCCATATCCAAGTTACTTACAAGAATTTTATCAATTGGAGAAAAAACAATGGGAAGCTCAATTGAAATTGAGTTTGCAGGAACTTTCAAAGATTCTCTTCAAGAAAAAAATACATTATACATTTTACAAATCCGTCCATTTCTTGAACAAGAGGCAATGATAGCTGAGGATATAGAATCCTTCAATGTTGACCAAATTTTAGCATACTCTTCCACTGTTTCTGGAAATCTGATTCGAAAAGATATATATGATGTAATTTATGTAAAACCAGATGTTTTTGACAAGACTCAAACTCTAAAGATAGTTGATGAGATTGACCAGATTAATGCAAAACTTATAGAAGAAAATAGAATCTACATTTTGATTGGATTTGGTCGGTGGGGAACAGGGGATCGTTTCTTGGGAATACCAGTTAAGTGGAATAATATAAGTGGAGTAGGAACAATTATCGAATCTGAACTAGAAGATTTCAGAGTAGATTTTTCTCAAGGGAGTCATTTCTTCCATAATATTTCCACAGCAAATATTGGATATTTGTATATCAAACACAATTCCAGTAAACACTTCATTCACTGGGACTGGCTGAATCAACAAGAAGTTATCACTGATTTAGAATATGTTAAACATATAAGAGTGAAGAATTGTTTAGCTATATTGATAGATGCACATAGAAGAGAAGGGATGATAATTAAGCCAGAGGAAGATGAGCAAAAAGAGGATTGAGTTTTAATTGTGCTCTATTAAGTTACCTCTTTTGTACCTTCTTTACCAGTTGTAACTACGAAGAATGCACTTACGGTAGCAGCTATAAAGAAAACCATTGAGTACACAAATAGATACTTTATACCTATGACATCAAATAATGCACATGCTATAACTGATGATATTTTTTTTGAACTAGTATAGATGAATGCAGAAAGATACATAAGTTCCTTTACAATAACTGGAATACTATATCATACTAATGAAGAAAGCAGATTCGCAGTCTATTCCAATAATTGTAACGCGCTAGAAAAATATATGAAGCGAAAGATAACAATGTACCTTGAACTTTGATTCATTTGATTACATATAAAAAGTAGAGATGTACAAAACAAATAGGATCGTGAAGTTAATGGCTATGAGACAGAATGAAAGCAATGAGATTTCATTTCAAAAGGAATACTTCCAAGATTTCTCTAAATCAAACCTTTTGTCCAATAGAGACCTTATGATCCTTGATATGTATATTGGTGGTTTTTCAACCTATCAAATAGCGGATGCACTTGATCTAAATAGACATACAGTTTCTAAAGTTTTGAAGAACAATAATGTGGCAACAAGAATTACAGCTGATTATCATAAATTCAAACATGAAGATATAATCGATTTATTTAATAAAGGAAAATCGAAAAAAGAAATCGCAAAAATTTTAGATCTAACTGATTATACAGTTCGTAAAGTGTTAGAAGATAATGGTTTAATTCTCAATAAAAAAGATAGGGAAACAATTTCCATAGCCAGATACATACAAATGAAGAATAAAGGTTATGATAACGATTCTATTTCGATTTATCTTGAAATGACATTGAAGCAATTGAATAAATTAGTTAGAAATTCTGGGGTTAATGTAACAGCTGTAAGGCATAGAACAAAAGAAATGGAAAGCCTTCCTGACATTATCTTACGTCGCCTTAAAGGTGAGACAATGAAGGATATTTCATTGAAATACAAAATAGATATTGTTTCACTCAAAGAAATTTTGTATGAGTTTGGATTGAGTAGTACAAAGCAATAAACTTCTCGAAAAACATTTTTAGATTAGAATACTAGAAAGTCTAGAAATGATGATAGATAAAGAGATCAGTTCCATACTTCGTGAAAATTCTTGGACTCTTGCAACAGCAGAATCTTGTACAGGTGGATATCTTGCACACAGAATTACCAATATAGTAAGAAGTTCTGATTATTTCACTAGAGGATATATTGTATATTCTACAAAATCAAAGATTGAGCTTTTAGGGATAGAAGAGAGAATACTGGAAGAATATGGAGTTTATTCCAGCCAAATTGCTAAAATAATGGCAGATAAAACCAGAAAAAATTCCTCCACTACATTCAGTTTATCCACAACAGGTATAGCACCTCCTGGTGACGAAACTTCTGATTTGGAAGTAGGTTTATCTTTTATTGGCTTTTCTTCTGAACACGAAACTAACTCGAAAGAGATTAAAATAAAGTCTGATAGCAGAGTTGAGTTTAAGAAGAAATTAACTGAAACCTGTTTGCGTTATTTTAAGGAGAAACTTGATTTCTATATAGCATAAAATAATTCCAAATAAATCAAAATGTAATTTTAGTTTTGAGTAGAATTTTGCTGCTTAAATTTTAAATAAGTGTTCTGCTCGAAAAAATAGATTACTTCCTATGGTAGATGGTGTTACTAGTGTGTGATCATTGCCTTAAACACGGTACTGCAGGTAAATGGTATTTTAATGCTCGAAATTACTCAAATGAACTAGCAGAAGAATTAGATCTAAAAGAATTCTTGTTAGAGCAGTATAAATCTTTTGAAGCTATGCAAGTAAGGAAATTTGGTGGTTTTAGCGCAATTGGTATGGGATACAAGATTCAGATGCCAATCATAGGTCGAATGGTAAAAGCAACAGCTGAAAAGATGTTGCATACTGAAAAACCCTCGAGGAATCCTTTCAAAGCAGAAGGTCACATTGGTCAAGTTATACCACTTGATGATGCTATAA
>JAGLRO010000225.1 GCA_023136245.1 Candidatus Heimdallarchaeota archaeon | reverse complement strand
TCCTCTAGAATCTCTGGTGGCATGGAAATATCAATATGAACCCAATAGTAGGTGAAAGCTTGTATGAAATCATCGTTGTAGGAGGCATAACCTATTTCAACAGCAGACCTTAAGTCAATAATACTACTAATTCCTAAATCTTTGAATTCCTCTATAAGTTCAGGGGATTGATGAGGTATTGGCGAGGAAGATCGAAAAATCATATTGGGTTTTACATAAGATTGATTGTGAAGGTTTAGATCTCTAAAATTTACAATCTTATTTTGTATTTCTCCTAAAATTTCTGCTTTCTCCAATTGATTTTCCTCAATACACAATGTTTGTGGTATATTTTTACTCTTTCGATAATTCAAGTGTAAATATTATTGTAGTTATAGGATAATATTATTCACTAAAACAACATGGTAAAATAAGGAAAAAAAATATGGTTCCAGATTAAACGAAAAAAAGTTGATTGTTGAGGTTACTCTTTTCTAGATGCTGGTGTAGTTTGAGTAGTAGTTTTTTCACCAAGAGGTAGACCATCTTCCATCCAATCAGGAGGAGACCAAGTTTCAGAATCAAGTTGAACATGCCATTCTTCATCGGTTAGTCTATCTTCCATGGGATATTGGAATTCGTAATATGAAAATGTTCCACCCTTAGTTAATCTCAACTTTCCATTATGATCCTGAACTATTACGTAAATAGCGTATGGATCTCCAGTAGCAACTTCTAAAACTCCTGCAGTATTTGGATCTGTATGAACATCTGCTATAATTGCCATTCTATCATCAGTTTCACTTACCCAAGGATCTGCTTCAGGATCGTTAAATGTCGCACATCCTGCAATCGATTGTCCTGCGAAATTTATGAATGTAATGTCTTCTTCTGTTAACATTTCATTCTCAAGTTCTTTGATACTCAGAGTTGTCAATTTATCAAATATCTCAGCAAGATTTTCTAGCTTCGAATCAAATCTATCTAAGAGTAAACCTCTACTATTTAGTCCATAACTCATCAATCCAACAAGGCTAGCTAATCTAGCATAAACTTCTGGATATGGTTCAATATATCCATCTTTTATTTCCGGCATGCTTACTTCATATGTATAAGATTGTTTTGCATAAAGGATAGTATCATGTCGAAGTTCTGCCCAAGAAGCATGCGATGTCATCAGAGCTTTAGTTGCCCATGCATCACTTAACATGAAACCAGGATAACCTTCTGATGCAGGTCTTAATAGTGGGAAAAAACTATAGAGCCATAGCCAATACAGGTTTTGAGTCCAGTCATACTCTGTTAGACCTCCGAATTCAGCTCTTAGTTTGAGTATTTGATCACTGTAATCAGGATAAGTTTCATTTTCAGATTGAAGTAAGAATTCAGCTTTTGGACTTCCAAAAACAGAAAATACATCTAAACCTTTTGGGAATAGTCTTCCTCCAACTTTATTGTGTACCAGCTGTTGGAAGATGTAGGAATCAGGTATGAAACGTTGCCCCATCAATCGGAATCCTTGTGTAACTTCTTCGTGTTCTTGATTATCAAAAATAAACATTGAGTTGATTTTTGGTTTGCGATAGAGTTTTGCTTTTTCGATTATAGCAGAGATTGTACTTTCCTCAGCTAACTCATCTCCTTCAGGAGCACCTTCACCTTGCCAGATTTGATAATATTCCAAAGCAGTTAGATCATCGCTTGCACCAACATAAAACACAGTAGGTTCGTATATCTTATCCCAATAATCCCATACAGTTTCTGTATTTACGCTAGAATTAAAACTTGAGATGAGTAAAAGTGCCATTCTAGTATGTTCAATCCCCATAGCTGGATTACCTGTTGGACTTTGCAATAAGAATCCGATTCTTCCAGCATACATCATTGCTTTGAAGTAATCTCCAAGAAGATCATTACGTGTATAATGTCCTCTAACCTTGTATTGAGTATAATCCTCTTCATAACCAAATATAGCAGAATAATCTCGTTCTCCAGCATCTATCTTAGCTAGTTCTGCATTTGTAAGTGAGTCTACTGCAGAAGGTATGGAATTTGTATCATTTAAGAGATAAAGCATAACTGAAAGGTAAGCAATGTTTTTGTTTAGAGCATCATGTACAATGGGAGATGATATTGTAGTATTTAGATTAATTTGTGAATCTCTTAAGGTTTTTAACATAAGCTCAAAATCATAATAGAATTGTTCTCCTTCCAGGATTCTTAGAGTTATATCATATAGCACATGGTAAGCATGAAGACATAAATCAGTAGTGATAAACTTAGGAATTTCTTTTGAACTATCTTCATACAACTCATAAATATCTTCAATACCTTCATCTACAAGAGCAAATCCATGCTGCTCAAGAAGAAGTTTAACTTCATTTGAAATGGATATACCTTGCAAATCTACATTTGCTAAATTACTCTTAATCGCTGTGGGTATTATAGAAGGAGTGAATTCAAGCGATAGGGGATTATATAACCCAAAAGAAGTTTGGACTGGTTCTGTTATTGCAAAAGTGGCAGCTGAACCATAAATGAGAGGATCTTCTTGTTGTGGACCAGGAGTTTGAGGTTTCAAAACAATAACCAAGGTTGTTGTTAATCCAACTGCTACTACTAAAGCTAAACTACTAATGAGAATTTTATTTGATATTAATTTCATTTAGATGACCTAGATTTCTCTAGTAGACAATATAAATCAAAAGATGTTAATTATTCTTGTGTTCTCAGAAACACAAAAGAAGAAAAAGAAGAGAAAAGGTTATTTCTTCTTATTCTTAATTTTCTTTAGAGTTATTGGCAACACTGCGAGGAAAATAAATGCTAATCCTATTGAAGCAAATGATGTATTTGTAAGTTCAGGGGGACGCGCAGATGGATCAACATGTCTATAATAAGTTTCCAAGACTGCAGCTGTAGCATTAAGTAACCCGTAACCAAAGTAGATGTCTTTTCCTGGATCTCCTAAATCAATTGCTGTTGTATGAAGTATATCTCTTATTTCAGCTACAGAGATTGAATGATTCAATGTTCTCATTAATGCAATAACTCCTGCAACTTGAGGACATGCAAAAGATGTTCCCCAACCCCAGCCAATATAGCTTTGATAGACATCATATGGTACTGTACTAAAGAGTCGTACAGGACCGAAAGAATCACCTACAGGAGCTACTATTTCAGTCCACTCTCCATAATTGCTATAATCTGTTTTTTCTTTTGAAGGATTAGTTGCTCCAACAGAGATAACTTCTTCAAAGCCTCCTGGAAATGATCGAATTTCTGCACCTTCATTAGGAGGATCAGAGTTACCTGTAATAGAAACAACAGGCACATTTTGTTCAATTGCGTAGAGAATATCATCATAATAATCTGAGCTGTTAGCATAATAATGGAGACTTAGATTTATTACATCTGCACCATTATCAACTGCATATTTTATTGCATCTCCAAATCCTGCATTAGTTGTTCCTTGCCAATTCCCCGCGGTTAAAACACGGACATCCATAATAGTAACATTAGGAGCAACACCCACAATACCGTCACCATCCCTTAAAGCAGCAATCAGACCTGCAATAAATGTTGCATGCCAATGTATAGGATCAGCTGTTTGAGGACCTGGTACATTATCATTACTTACAAAATCCCAGCCGTGAGTATCATCTATATATCCATTAGCATCATCATCAATGGAATTGTTTGCAATTTCATTTTCGTTAATCCATTCAGCATGAGCGAGTTCTGGATGAGAAAAATCAATTCCAGAGTCAACTACAGCTACCGTAATATCTTTTGAACCATTTGTGATTTCCCAAGCTCCCTTAATCTCTATATTTTTAAGATTCCAAGAATTCTCATAATTTTGAGCGTTTGTGAATAACACAAGATTGTTTGAATTATTGTGTAGACTTAGAGAAAGCAAAGGAATTAGAATAATAAAAGCAACTATTGTTTTTGTTTTAATCATAATTTAGTGGGAACTATGATATTCATAAATATTGTGAAATTTCCACCTTCTTTCTCTATTATATTGATTTCAAACTCTCTTTCTTAGAAGATTTGAAATTTTATTGCGGAAATAAAAAAAAAGAAAGAATTAAATTTCTCTAGCTTTTTGTTTCTTCATAATAATTGGTACAATTGCAATTGAAGACACGATTATAATCAATAAGAGGGATATTTGAAGATTATTGAGTTCAGGTATAGCAGGATATGTTCTATTCCAAACTTCTAAAACTGCTGCTGTTGCATTTACTAATCCATGTCCAAAGAATATGTCAATACCCGGAGATCCCAAATCGTATGCTGTTGTTTGAAGAATACTTCTAATTTCACTAACTGGCATAGTGGAGTTAATTGTTCGCATTAAAGCAATTACAGCTGCAACTTGAGGAGCAGCGAAAGAAGTACCATATGCAATTCCATAGAGATTACCTGGAAATGTGCTATTAATAACATGTTCTGGAACGTCATATTCTTCGTCTCCAACTGGAGCCATAATTTCTGTCCAGGGGAGCCCATAATTACTGTAATCAGCTTTGTTATAATAGAAATCTGTTGCTCCAACTGCAATGACTTCAACTAATGCTCCAGGGTAAGAAGGAATTTCTAAACCACCAGTGGGAGCCCAAGTATTTCCTGTCACAGACACGATTGGTACATTATTTAAAATAGCATAGAGAATATCATCATAATAATCTGTGCTGTTTGCATAATACTGGAGACTGAGATTAATAACATCTGCTCCATTATCAACTGCATATTTAATAGCATCTCCTAATCCTGCATCAGTTGTTCCTTGAAAATTATTTACGTCTAAAACACGTAAATCCATTACTGAAACATTGGGTGCTGCACCTGCGATACCAATATTATTAAGTTGTCCCATTATTATTCCTGATATAAATGTTGCATGCCAATGTATAGGATCAACTGCTTGAGGTCCAGGTTCACTATCATTAGTAACAAAATCCCAACCATGTGTATCATCGATGTAACCATTTGCATCATCATCAATTCCATCAGCTGGAAGCTCATTAACATTTATCCATGAATTATTCAATTCAGGATGCGAAAAATCTATTCCTGAATCTATAACTGCTATCACAATATCTTTTGAACCAACAGTGATATCCCAAGCTCCTGTAATGTTGATTTGATCAAGATGCCAACCAATATCTGTATAAGCAATATAGTTAGTTGAACTTAATTTCTGATCAGAATAATTCATACTCATAGTATTCAAGGTAGGTATGAAAAGCGAAGAGATTAATACAAAAACTAATATCTTATTTTCAATTTTCATATTGTTTAACAAAGCAGTGTTTCCCTTAAAATACTATGGTTCTTCCAAATTATTTTTTTTCTCAGACCATTCTGGAATATACAATGACAGATAAACTCTTATCAGAAAGAATATCAGCTTTTCAAAAGAAAATATCAACACAGTGGGAGGAAAACAAAGGGAATTTTATGGGATTAGATAGAGAAAAAAGAGGCAAAATACTTAAGTTTCTTCTTGATAAAAAACTGAACAAAACAGAAATTCAAAACTTCCTCAACTGCTCAGAGGGGTTCCTAGAAGGGATTTTACTAAAAAAGGAGAAAGAAGAGCTTATAAGTGAATAGAGAACAGATATCAAGTCTAGTAGGTAAATATTACCTTTAGCAAAAACATATATTATTCAAACACTTACAGTGATATGAAATGAGAGCATTATACCTTGGACGTTTCAATCCTCCTCATAAAGGACATATTTTTGCTATTAAATACATTTTAGAACAAACAGACATCGATGAAATAATTATTTTGATAGGTAGTGGTGAGAAAGCTTATTCTCTAAAGAATCCATTTACTGGTGGAGAAAGACTGGAAATGGTAACAGCAATTGTTCGAACGAACTTTAAGATTGGTCAATTTTATATTTCAGCAATTCCTGACATAAATAGAAATACAATATGGCCTGCGAATGTTGTAGATTTAGTACCTTCTTTTGAAGTTATTTTCACAAATAATCCTCTTGTTCAGCAGCTATTTGTTGTTCTAGGAAACAAGGAAATTAGAGAGATTCCACTTGTTAAAAGGGAAGAATTTAGCGGTAAAGAGATTCGAGAGAAAATGGTTAAAGGTGAGGATTGGGAATCTTCTATCCCAGAAGAAATTTTACCATTAATTGAGAAATATAAGGGGCTTGAGAGAATTCAATCTGTAAGTAAAACTGATGAAGTAGAAGAAATAGAACATAACAAAGTTTAGAGCATAAAAAAAGGAAAAAGGAAATTAAAGTTCCTTCAAAATCATTTATTTTTCAGACTGCTTTGATTCTACTTATTTCTTGTTTTAACTCACCATTATTCATAATTAAAACAACTGAAATTATAATATTGAATAAACCTCCAACACTAGCAAGGAAAATAGATAATGGAGAAATGCTAACAAAAGCAAGTACATTGAAGGTTCCTACACTCATAAGAACATTGGATATTAGTAAAAATATTCCTAAGAATAAGAAACTTATATTAAATTTCTTAATATATACATGGTTTATAATTCTTCTAAATAGTCTCCAAGAGATATAGTAGAGAAAAAATGCTGTTAACCCATACAATATTGACAAAACACCAACTACTATAGGTATCCAGTTTATTCCAATGAGATGAATTAATAAGCTACTTGCTATTGTGGACAAAAGTATAAAAAACATCAAAATACTAGCAGTAATTGATATAAAGGAAATTTCTGAAGTATTATTTGAATCGCTTCGAGATTTTATATTCTTCATACCCAGCATATAGAAAACTAAAAAGGTTATATTCAATATAGCACCAATAACTAAGATTGTTTGTATTTGTTGGTAAATAGAATCAAGTGTGAATTCTCCGTAGAATAGTAAATAGAGGAAAATCATACTAATCAAAGCAGATATAATTACACTTCCTAGATTTATGAAACCTGCAATAGAAAATGAATTTTCGTGAATTTTACTTTTTGAATACATAAAAAGAAAATCCACGAAGAGCTAAATAAGTTTTTTGTGATTTCTACAGCTTAGTAAACATAAATTGTTTCTTGCCTTTTGCTTTCAATT
>JAGLRO010000224.1 GCA_023136245.1 Candidatus Heimdallarchaeota archaeon | reverse complement strand
ACTGAAAATCTTCGAGTATTGGAAAAAGTACGCTCAACAATGACGATGATCTGTGTTGATCAATAGCCTTTCTTCCTTCTTCTTTTCTTTGTTCTCTGTTTTTTTATCTATCTATTTTTATCTTTAGATTGTCTTTTTTCTTATGCTATATCTTTCTTAGAGAATTATTCCCATACTGCTGCAGAGCATTTTCGATATGTTTATAATTGCTTAAGTCAATGGGTTTTTGATAACAATGAACCTCTACATCCTTCTTGTTTAACAACATGCGAGGGGATCTCGCGCTGAAATCCTGTAGGTATATGGATTAGTAGCGAGTAGCATACATTGTTGTCTTTTTCTGTTTATCTTAAGATAAAACGTAGCTACTTTCTACCAAATTCTCTATTCTGTTACTAATTCTATGTTGATAATGAACAAAAAAATGAAACATGAAAATGTGAACAAAATTAAAAAAATCTTAAAATATTAATGAGGTGATTGGATGAAAAAAGAATATACCAAACTCAAATGGTATCGATTCAAAATTGCTCGAAGAATTTTGAATCTTGAAGGAGAAGCTCTTATAGCAGAATTAGAGGACATTATCCAAGATATTCGCAATAAAAAGCTCGATAAGCTGGGCGTGTTCCAGCTTCAAATTGTTGAATTAGAGAATATGATAGCTGAAATTAAAGCTAAACCAAAAGCAAAAGGAAGACAGTATGATCCTTTTCATATCCCAGCTTCAGGCGATGGTCGTTTAGCTCTCTTTGGAGTATCAAATGTAGGTAAAAGTACCTTAATGAATGCGATTACCAATACAGACGTCAAAACTGGAGCCTATCTCCATACTACAAGAATTGCTCATGCAGGGACTTGTGAATACGAAGATCTTAAAATTCAGATTATTGATTTACCTGGTTTTTTGGATTTCAAAGAAGAATGGGCTATCAGTAAACAGATTGTACGAGTAGCTAGAACAAGTGATGCAATATTGATGGTAATTGATTTATCAATGGATGTTGAACTTCAGTATAATTTCCTTATGAAACAATTAGAAGATGCAAGATTGATTGTAGATGGAGAAACTCCCTACAAATTTAGTATCATAGCAACAAAGGGTGATTTACCTGATACAAAAGAGAGTTTTCAAAAACTAAAGAAGATTACAGATTTGGAAATCCATCCTATAACAATCAAAGAAGAAGAAACACTCGAGCAGCTAAAGAAAACACTATTCGAACAACTAGATATCATTAGAGTCTATACTAAGAAACCAGGACAGAAAGTAGATCGCGAGAAACCTTTTGTTCTACCGATTGGTACTACAGTAGCTGATATTGCTGAGAAAATCCATACTAGTTTCATTCAAAGATTTCGATTTGCTCGAGTATGGGGACCATCAGCTGAATTTGAAGGACAAAACGTTGGACTAGATCACGAGTTAAAAGATACTGATATCATTGAAATGATAGTTGAGAGAAGATAGATTGACCTTACTAGTTGATCTATCTCTTCTCTTGCTTTTTACCAAACATGTATTTTAAATTCACATGTTAAACAGTAAATTGAACCTTCAACTTTTTTTTGCACTTGGTTAGGAACAACTTCCTCACTTATGGATGAACCTAATTTTTTCTCATTACACTGAGGACAAACCAAATCTGATACATTAAATCTTCTTGAATGACAAGAAGGACAGTGGTAAATGATACCCTTTTCTAGCATTTCAGCTGAAACAGCTTGCATTTGTCGTAAAGCACCAATATAAACATCAAGTAGACTTTCACACTTGGGACATTTTAGAATTTTCACAATTAAATCTAATTTTTAATTTATTAAAATGTTAAGTTTTGTAAAAAAAAATTTCTTACACCCTCAAGCTCTTAACTCTCAAGAATGTAAATAAAAAGACACCTGCAACAAAAGTTGAAATTGCACAACTCATAGTGACAATTAAATTGTCTATTGTAATTCCAATAATCGTACCTATCAATAATAAGAAAACATCAACACCAAAGAATATGATTATAACTGAAAGAAGCATTGACTTATTTCTTTTGTAAAAATCTGATAATCGATTATTCGTTTTCAATTCAATATCCATTAGTAGATATAATTTTATATTTATAACATTAACTCTAAAATAAGATGACTTCTATAACTTTGCATGGTGCTGTAGGAGAAATTGGTGGGAACAAAATCCTAGTGGAAGATAATAAAACAAAATTATTCTTTGACTTTGGTTTAAGTTTTAATAAATGGGGCGATTATTTTTCACCGTTTCTACAACCAAGAAAATTCAGTTCAATTCGAGATTTCTTTGTCTTTGGTCTTTTACCTGATATGGAAGGGTTATATCGTAAAGATTTAGAAAATCGTTTTAGGAAAAGTAAAGCAGATCCTCAATTTGATGGTGTAGTTCTCTCTCATCCACATCTAGATCATGCTGGTTTCATTTCCTATATCAGACCTGATATCCCGATTTATAGTTCAGTTGGATGTAAAGCTATTCTCAAAGCAATTGAAGAAACTGGGTATGGTTATCAAGAATTCATTAAAATCAAAGAAACTTTCAAAATTCGTGAAAGCAAAACTGACAAATCTAAATTAGTCAGAGATAAAGAATCAGTCATCCAACGTACTTTCAGAAATCTTGAACCAAAAATAGAAATAGACGATATTGCAATAAATTCATTCCCTGTAGATCATTCTGTACCTGGAGCAAACTCATTTGTTATTGAAACTTCAGAAGGAGCTGTAGTCTATACAGGAGACATAAGATTTCATGGGAGAAGAGCAGGTTTCAGCAAAGAGTTTGTCAAAAAAGCTGCTCGATTTGATCCGATTGCGATGATAACTGAAGGTACTAGAGTAGGAGAACCTACATCCTATGGTGAATTAGAATTAAAAGATGAATTGACCAAAAAAATCTCAGAGGTTAAAGAGTTAGTTATTGCTAATTTTCCAGTTAGGGATATGGATAGAATGTACTCATTTGTTGAAGCAGCAAAAGATAATGATCGCTCTCTAGTTATCAATCTCAAACAAGCGTATACTCTTCGAGAATTAACTAAGAGTAATGTACCTGGAATTCCAGATTTAGATCAGATTAAAGTTTTCATACCTAGAAAGAAATGGGGTATTTTGGATGACGATAACTATCCTCGAAGAATTCAAATGCAAGATTATAGAAACTGGGAGAGAGAATTTCTAGAAAGCTCTCAAAGTGTAACTGCCGAAGATTTACGGAAAAATCCTAAGAAATATATCTATCGATGCGATTTCTATGAATTGAATAATTTATTTGACATCAAACCTCCTGCTGGTTCAATCTATATTAGATCAGTTACTGAACCTGTTGACGAAGAAATGGAAATGGCTTTAGAGAAAGAGGAAAATTGGTTGAAACAATTTGGTCTCTACCCCTACCAACAAATACATTGTTCAGGTCATGCTTCAGGTCATGATATCAAAGAAATGATTGATGAAATTGCTCCAAAGAATCTGATACCAATTCATACAGAAACTCCAGAGGTTTTCCATTCAT
>JAGLRO010000223.1 GCA_023136245.1 Candidatus Heimdallarchaeota archaeon | reverse complement strand
TCACATCTTATAATTCTTATAACTTTTTCTTACCCATTAAGAAATCATTAAAAACTTACATTCTTTGCAGCTAGAACCTCTTTCCCATATTTTATGAAACCAAATTTGAATTCTTTTCCATAGATTTTGGTTAGATTGTTCACTTGAAGTATAACTTTTGTTGACATTCTGCTATTCAAGCCCCTAAATCTTTACAAATTCATAAATTTCTTCAAATGAATATAGTTAGAAGTTATTCTAAAAAATAAATTCATTTCTCATTTCAATGGACAAAGTATTAATGAGAGTTTTTCAAAAAGATTATTGATTACGATGAAATTATTGTTGGATATATCTGGATTTGAGAAGTTTATTGAACTGACAAACAAACTTGAAGAGAATAAAAACTTATCAAATAAAGATTGGAATCTGTTATTTTCAACTCCTGGTTATAATGCTCTTATTGAAAGTGAGTATAACAAGGATTTCTTTGTTAAATCATTTACTTTAGTTTTCGATTCTACTAAGTCTGAAAGCTTAGAACAGGAATTAGAAACTTCAATTAGCAGATATTTGAAATATTATCTAAAGGTTAAGGAAAATAAGGAAGAATATCAAAAAAACGTAAACAGTATTCAAGAGAAATGGGATAAAATTGAAGTTAATATTATAACTCGCTCATTATCACTTCTACCAAACATAGAATATCTGAGTGATCCAACAATATCTATAGTGATTTTTGACACCGATGCTAGAGGTTATGAAACAGTTGTTATTGATGCAGCTTTTGCAGAGAACTTAGAATCTTTTGTTTCAATGGTTTCACACGAAGTCTTTCATTTCTTTAGAAATAAACATCTTTGCTATAATAAAGAAGACGTTGAAGAAAGTGATAAAGATCTCATTTGGGGGCTGAATCAATTACATTCAGAAGGTATAGCTGATCAAATCGATAAAGACTACTTTATCTATGGGAAAACAAAAACACCCTTCCCTCAAGGATATATTAATCTGTTCAAAAAATCCGTTCGAGATGCTCCAGAGACTATTAAGAAAATTGATAAATTGATTTCTCAGCTTTCAGAAGATCATTCTAAAAGAAAGGAAATAATAGATGAGCTTAGAAGGACAATACCATTAGCAGGTCATCCTACAGGATATTATATGACCACTCTAATAATAAAAAACGGACTTGTTGAAAAACTAATTAAAGATGCGAGCAATCCTTTCTCCTTCTTCCGTCTATTCAATGAAGCAGTTCAAAAAGATAGAGAAGAAATTCCTTCTTTTTCAGATGATTGCTTGAAAGTAATACAAAAGTTAGAAGATAAATATAAAAAATAGAGAAGAAAACCGCCGGTAACAACTTTCCTTCAATCTTCTTAAATCTTAAATCAATTTCTCGACCATAAATTTTTGTCAAGCTTTGAACATTCAGTATATTTATTCCAAACACTTTTGTTCTGTAACTAGGATAAAATAGACAGTTGTAAATTTTTGTTGATAACCACAAAAAAAATTGATTGAACGAGTAGCTAGATTTGACAAATATTGCTGAAATACTTATTCTTGCAGTAAACAACATATTTATTAGAAGTAAATCACATATTTTCTTTTAACCTAAGGGGGTTCATAAGTGAAAAAAAATATATTGTATACAATATTTGTAACTGCAATTTTAATCGGTTCTTTTACTCTAAACGTGAATGCTGTTCCTCCTAGCAGCATCGAATGGCATTCCAGTCTAGTAATAGGAACTGAGATTTCATGGCGTATAACTGATATGTTTCTTGTAGATCCTTCAGATCCACCAGAAATAGGCTATGAAGAATTCGAAGAAGGAGATGCTATCTCATTCGAACTTAATGGAACACTACCGACAGTCTATGAAGATACATATGAAACAATGGCTCCACCAACTTTCATCAAACTATTTGTTGGTTATGATGAAGTTTCTTTCTTTGATGTAAGTGAAGATCCAGGTTTTGCTCTTCAGTATTTAGTTTTACCAATGTTATTCTATCCTTATTACGGAGGTGTTGAGAATATAACTCAATTCTTAGATTTTAGAGCAGCTCGTACTCCTAATGTTACATCCATTGACTACTTGATAGTTGGTGACTACATCCATGCAGATATCGTAAATGATCAATTATCAAATTTTAAAATAACTATCAACAATAATACTGGTATAGTAAAAGAGTTATTTGTTGAAGATGATTTTGGATTCTTTACTGCTGAACTAGATATCTTTGATTCTGATATAGATGATTATGGTGTCTATATAGATAATGTACTAACATGGCATTCAAGCATTGTTCCAGTTACTGTTCTATCTTACGAATTTACACTGTTAGATTTCGATGATCCGGCTAGTAATTTAGAGATTGGAGGTCATAATGCATCAGTTGGAGACAATTTCAAATTCAGATACATAAATCCAATTCCAACAGATCCTGCAGATTATTATGGTGAGGAAATCGAAGGTTTTCTAGAAGTCTATTTCAAAAATGAACTTCAACTATGGGACGATACTAACCAAGCTCAAAGAGTTATGTATTCTACAGTAATCAACCCATTGAACATTGTTCTTTACAATGGAACAACCTATTCGATGTACGAAATTCAACAGCTTAGAGAAAAGATGGATGAAGCTATTACTTATCTTGATGCTACATTTGGAGGAGATTATATGACGCTTGAAATGGATATAGAGTGGGAAGAGTGGGATGAATATTCAACCAATCAAGAACCTTATACTTCTCAAGTGGCTTATACATTGCTAATAAATGTAAATACAGGTATTCTCAAGCAAATAGATTTCGAGATTATAGGTATGGGTAACTTTCAAATGGTTCTCAATGAAGAACAATCGAGTATTGATGACTATGGTGTTGAAAATACTGACTTTATAGAAAGCACAGATACTCCTACAGACAGTCCGACTTTCTCACTTCCAGGTTTTACTTGGTTTCTATCCTCTTTGATACTACTAATTGCAGTACCAATTTACAGAAAGAAAAAGAAATAATTTCTTTCTTTTTTTACATTTTTTCTATTTTTCTTTTTATTCTTGTAATTGCTTTTTCTAGTGTTTCAATTTTGTGTGAAAAAGTGAATCTTACGAATCTTTCTCCTTCTTTTGATGTTCTACTGTCCTTTTGGTAAAAACTTGAACCTGGAACAGTAGCAACTCCTTTTTCTTCCACAAGAAAATTCACGAACGTTTTATCTGACATTTTAAAATCTGAAATATCTGCAAACAAATAATATGCCCCTGCAGGGATAATTACATTAAATCCAAGTTTCTCGAGTTCTGAAACAAGAAAATCTCTGTTTTCTTGATATCGTTTTATTAATTCTGCAAAATACTCTTTCTGCAAATCAAATGCCTTTAAAACAGCATATTGTAGAAATGATGGTGCACAGACTGTTAGATAATCATGAACTTTTCTTATCCCTGTCATTATATCTATGTCCGCTCCTACATATCCTACTCGCCATCCAGTAATAGAATAAGTTTTACTAAAACCACTGACAGTTATGGTCCTATCAAACATGTCGCTAATAGATGCTAGACTAACATGTTTCTTTCCATCAAAAAGTATATATTCATAAATTTCATCTGTGATTGCTATTAAATCGTTATCTACACATAGATCTGAGATGAACTTCAATTCATCTTTTGTAAAAACTTTTCCGGTTGGATTGTGTGGAGAATTAATTATAATTGCTTTTGTTTTCTCTGTTGTTTTCTCCAGCATTTTTTCTTGATCCAAAGAAAAATCATCGGAAGAAAGTGGAACGAAGATTGGTTTTCCCTCTGCAAGGTGAGTGAGGGGTACATAGTTCTCATACCAAGGTTCTAGAATTAATATCTCATCTTTTGGATCTGTAACAGCTAGGATGCTGGAAGAGAGTGCTTCACTTGCTCCACATGTTACCGTTATTTCATGCTCTGGATCAAGTTTTATTTTGTTATAATTTCTGAATTTATCAGCAATTTTTTTTCTTAGGTCATATCTTCCATATGTAATAGAATACTGATGAATCTCTTCTTTCATCGCTTTGAGTAAACCTGTTATTAGCTCTTCTGGTGGTGAATAATCAGGCATACCTTGAGAGAGATTAATTGCATCATGGTGAATTGCTTTCCTTGTCATTTCACGAATGACAGACTCTTGGAAAAAATCTAATTTTGAAGATAATTGTGACATTAAATATATGCATAAGAATACTCATTTATTAGATTTGTTGTAAAAAATGAGGTATCAGGAAGTTAATCATCACTAGCAGTAAAGAATTCTGTCTTTCTAATATTTACGAGCCCAAGCATTGCTAAGTCTTCAATTCTATCAATAAAACTGTTAAAACTAAGCGAGTTCATTGCTTTAAAGTATATATCCAGAAGTGTTTTGTATTGATTTCCTATGCAATAAGTAATTAATTTCTCATAATCAGGAAATTCCTTTTCTTCAAAATCAGGTTGAATTGTTGACCATTGTCTTCTAAATGTTGCATATGATTTTAGTGTTGCAATTGGGAAAGAGCTTTTAGCATGAAGAATTAAATCGATTTCTATAATGCTGTCACCTGTTGGTGTTTGCTCTAGTTTTGGGTCAAGGTAAGCTACAATATATGATAGCATTTCCTCATCTAACAATACAATTGCTTCGAGTATAGATGCTATTTGTTTTAACCAGTCTTCAGCGATTTCTATATCAATGCTTTTACTTACAATAATCTTTATGTCGATAAATTCTAATTCAGATGAGACAGCTACAGTTTTCCCATCACCTTTTTTCTTCAGAACAAATTTAGATTGTCGTAATCTATCAACGATTTCCATTGATTTTAGATTCTTGTATCTGAATTCCTTTATTGTAGAAATCTCAACCTCTTTTAGATCTAGTTTTTTTGGGACTGGTATCTGCAGAGAGCTAATTTCTTCAGTAGTTAAATCGTCCCCAACTTTAATAGGAACTTGAGATCTTACAACCATTGCCTTATCTACATACAGAATGTTAGCATTAAGTTTATCATCAAGACAAGCATGAATATCTACATACTCCACATATCCTGATTTATCAACTTCATGGTGTAAGGAAGGTAAAACATAGATAACCCTAGTTTTTTTACAGTTATTGCACTCATAATCGATTTTTCGTCTACCAGAATTCATTGCCAAAGAAGAGACCCCTAAATCTAATCTAAACTTTATAAATTCAATTGTGATTATTAATTTTCCTATGGTAATATCTGTAAAGATGTAAAATTACATGAATATATAATACAAAATACTTTAATTTGGAAAAGATATCTCGATAACGATGGATCTTTTTGCTTTTCCTATGACTGCAAGTGAATTCTTCATCATGTTCGGATATGCTCTGATTTTTGGAGGACCAGTTATAGTCTGTAATTCTTTTGCAAATTTCAGTAGAATTTTCCCATATTTAGCAAATCCTGTCGATTTTGGAAAAAAAATGAAAGATGGAAGAAGAATTTTTGGAGATCATAAAACTTGGAGAGGAATATTTTTTGGAATTGTATTTGGGACACTATCAGGAGTACTTTTTTGGTATTACTGTGTTGTAAAACATGACAAATTTTCTCTAGCTAGTAATCTGGATTTTGAAATGTTGAAATCTGGTTTCCCAGTTTACCCATGGTATACTGGTTTCTTCATGAGTTTGGGAGATCATTTTGGAGATCTTTTAGGTTCATTCATAAAGAGAAGATTGAATATAAAATCAGGAGGAGCTCTTCCATTATACGACCAAGGTTTCTGGATGGTAACAGGACTAGTATTTGCATTACCTTTCATTTGGGCAGAAGTAAATTTGTGGTTTTACTTTGTAACTATGATTATAGCTACACCTGTACTTCATTTCCTATCGAATCCTATTGCGTATCTTATAGGTTTGAAGGATGTTTGGTATTAAGATAAAACAAATGTTGTTTTTATTCATCCAACTGCCAAATTTGGATATGACGCTTTCTAATCCAAAAATTTAGAGGTTTGAACGATAAGCTTATAAGAACTCTAAGAAGTTTTTATTAGATTTGGACACATCCAAATTTCTTCTTGATAACAAAACAGTTTGGGGTAAAATTGACAAATACGGAAAATCTATCTGGAGTAAAAGAAGGTCAAATTGTTATCATCCACACTATAAATGCAGGAAGGAAAGCTCATCGATTTCTAGCAGATTTAGGTATTCATGAAGGAGAGAAAATAAGAGTGATAAAGAATGATACTGGTCCTATAATTGTAGAAGTAAGAGGTACAAGAGTAGCTTTAGGAAGGGGATTAGTATCCAAGATTGAAGTGTTATTGGAGAGAGCTAAATGACTGCTAAATGTCATAATACTCAAAGTCGCGAAGATAAAGGAAAAGAATCTCGTCAAGACAATCGAAGAAAATCTTTGACTGCTAATCAAAAATCAAGAAGAATATTTACTTCAAAGAGTAAAAAGAAAAATGGTCACACTATTGAACATAGAATAGCTATTTTAGGTAATCCAAATGTAGGAAAATCCTCGCTCTTTAATGCATTAACTGGTTCTCATCAACACATTGGCAATTGGCCAGGAAAAACAATTGAAAAAAAAGAAGGTCACTTTATTCTTTCTGATGAATACTTTTCGCTGACTGATCTTCCTGGAACGTATTCTCTCTCTGCTAGATCTGAAGAAGAATTAATAACTAGACAATTCGTTGTGGAAGAAAAACCAGATTTAATTTGTGTAATTGCTGATGCAACACGTTTAGAAAGAACTTTGTTTATAGCTCTTCAAGTTATGGAATTAACTGAAAATGTAGCTATAATTATCAATATGCAAGATATAGCAAAGAAAAATGGGTTGCAGATTGATACCAAAAAATTACAAGAAAAACTTGGAGTGCCCGCGTTACTTGTTAGTGCACATGAATCAGGAAGCATTTTGAGAATCAAGAAATTCATCTTTGATTCTTTACACACAAAAAAGTATACATTTAATCCAGCAATGATGGTTTATTCACCCAAAATTGAGTTCATGGTACAAAATATTTCAAACCAAATTAAAACTAGAGAAGTCAGGAAAGATTATCCAACAAGATGGTTAGCTTTTAAAGTCCTAGAGGGAGATACAGCGATTCTTAATGATCTAGAAAAGGAGTTTGAATTGGATGATGTTAAAACGAAAATTGAAAACCTCTTACTAGTTGAAAAATATGACCCTGCAATAGAGCTTTC